>POCB01000027.1 GCA_002899805.1 Fervidicoccus sp. | reverse complement strand
AGCTAAGAAGGATCTACAGGACACTGACTATACTTATACCCAGCATCAGGCAGTTCGTTATAGACGCATACTACATCCCTGAGTGGCAGAAGCTACTTGATGACCTGCTCAAGGCTAGGGGAATAGATGTTGAGAGGTATAAGCAACAGGTGGAGTATTACAGGAAGCTTATCAGGAATAGGCTTGTGTGGAGGCAGGTCGCCTGGTATAGGACTCGTCTAATGAATGCATATGCCTACGGTGCTATCGATAGAAACACTTTGGTGAACAAGCTCCAGGTCTTGAAGAACTACGGCTTAAGCGATGACGAGATCAACATAATTCTTGATGGAATGGAGCTGGAGAAAGCCTATAGATCTCTTAGGAGGAGATAGCTTCTCTCATAATCATATCAATAAATAATTTATTCACCTAATCATTTTTTGGGGGATGATACATGTCTCAGTCTGCTTCCTCACCTAAGCTTGATCTCGATCCAGAGCTCAAGAAGAAGCTTGAGGAACTGGCTAAGAGAGTTAGTGAGATAAAGAAGCTGATCGAGGATCTTGAGAAGACACTTCCTAAGCAAAAGTGATTTCTATGGGCATGGCTAGTCAGCAGGCTTGGGAGATCCTTGAGAGGAAGAAGGCTTACTGGTCTAAGGCTCTCAGTAACGATGCTGTGTTCAGCAATTTGTTCTCCACGCTCGAGATCTTTGACTGGCTAACTTTTTTCTCTGACACTGTGTTGAGCGACACATTGTTCAGCTCTCTCATATCAGCTGTTATGTTCGGGATCTCCCTGGACGAGATCGAGCCCTGGAACATTCTATACTCAATCGAGCTCCCCACCACAGATGAGTTTCTCAGAGGCGTTCTCCTAAAGATTGTTCCTAAAAATATCCTTGATGTAGATCCCTCTCTAAAGGATCTATTCTATCTGCTTGTTAATTCTCTTAAGCCTGATGTCGCTAAGACAATCTATGAGTCCCAGCTAACTAAGGGTTACTACGGTGTTTCTAAGTATGGATTCTCCTACTACGATCCGCAGGCAGTGAGAGACTTCTTTAGGTCAACTGTTTATTTCATGACTAAGACCCCCGCAGACATTGTCACCGCAAAGAACCGTGTTGATGCATCTGCTGATTCTCTCGATATCGCTCCTCACGTGGTGGAGGATCTATTCAATAGGCTCAGTATGATGACTGTGATCAAGGAGAAGACTATAACGTTCGACTACGCATGGTTCGACTACTCAAGCTTCTCGGGATCTACTGAGGAAACGGTTGAGTTCATATCATATAATCTCGCTCCCGAGGAGGTTGAGTATGCGGATCTATTCGACGCTATTGGTGGCGGATGGTTCGATCTATCATACTTCGACTACTGCTTCTTCACGGAGGAATTCGAGGTCTATGATCATCCTTGGATCCTCGATGACATAACTCTTAGACTGAGAGACATCATATACAGTGACTTCAGGAACAGGTTTACTCTAACATCTTACTTAGTCGCTAACTACATCCCGAGGGAGGAGAGGGAGGAGTTCAAGCCCTCGGATCGTCTCGAGGTATTTGACGAGGACACGTCTCACTCGCTTCAGATAGAGAGTCTTGTTAATCAGCTTGTCTCTGATCTTCCGCCTGCTCAACAAAACATGTATCGGGTGGCGACTAAGCATCTCTACAGTCTCAGATACGGGGATAATAGGCGTGGCTTAAGCATGTATAAGAGTATGTCTGAGGATGAGTTCAAGGCATGGTGGATCGATTACTGGGTTAAGCAGGGCTTGGATCCCGACATCCTCAGCAGGATATACGATGCGTTTAAGCCAGCAATCGATTCTCTAGGGGTTACCAGGGTAAGAGATAAATTGCGTTTCATAAGATCTAAATTGAGGAGTGTGAGTTAAAATGGTCTTTGAATCGCTCAAGGTGGTTCCTAAACAGAGAATAACCAGTCTCTGGGCTAATACCTTGGTGGATGCGATTGAGCTAGCCTATAACCTTGGGAGGAGGGGGGATCCAGACTACCCATTCAGTCAGCTCTATGGATACTACGGATTCTTCGACCAAGCACTCTTTGTCCAGGGGAGACCTGTGATCAAGGACGGTGACCCGATAAGTCTATATGACATATTCTCTTATGCTCAGCAGAAAATAACATCTGCAATAGACTCTGCAAGGATTACAAGCACCAGTGATTTGATAAGGCTCTACACTCAGGAGTCTAGGGACATTCTCGGTGCACTATACGAGAAAACCCCGTCCAAAGCCGATGTCCTTGAAGCCATTGAAACATCCATAACATCTATGTATATACGTGAGGTCAGGGACAAGCTGGTTGCAATAGCAGTTGACGAGTACGGCAATGTTGGCATTAGAATAGCGGAGCCTCTGGACGTGTATGGGAGGGTGAAAGCAACAATATCGGGCTCGGAGATAACGGTTCCAGTCACCATACAGGGCTCCGCGATAATGGTGCCCGTGGATATTCAATCCCAGGTGTCCGACCTCACGGTCAGGATAAACAGCGTTAGAAAGGATCTAGTGGGCTCTACTACGACCGCTCTAGGCGCTAACGCATCTGTGACCCTCGGCCCCTGGGACGCATTGAGCTACAAGTACATCAACATCTCAGTATTCGCAGACCAGCCAGGCACATTGTATGTCGAGCAATCACCTGACAACAAAAACTGGGACATTTCAGAAAGCATTTCTGTTTCTGCCAATGTTGGACAGGGAATAAGCAGGGAAATAATTGCGAGACACATTAGAGTAAGATATGTTAATGGTGCAACAGCACAAACGGTTTTCAGATTGTATGTGTGGCTGAGGACACTTTAAGCAGTGCTCGAGGCGGTTGAATGCCCCTTGCACCAGTCAGGCTCCTGAGCCCCAGCAGAACAATTAGGATACCTCCAAGAGCAACATACTTCAATGGCGTAAACGCATACGCTGTCGTGTCGCCGTTCACTGTATACGGCTGGAGCGAGATAACAGTTGCCGAGTGGTTCTACCCCGTCTGGCCAAAAGCTAACAACTATTGGTCTAAGTTTTCAATGATAGGCGACTACTGGACTGACCGCCCGAGCGTTTTCTGGGGCATGGACAACAGGTACGACTACACGTGGCTGGCTATTTTGTGGGTTACGAGGAAGCCGGACGGAACAGCGAGAGTATATTCCTACAACATCTACAGCTACGCCGTGAAACAGTGGGTCTTCACGGCGTACAGGTTCACGAGCGCTAGGGAGTACAGCGTGTATGTGAACGGGGTGAAGAAGTACTCTGCCACCGTCCCAGCGGACTACAAAACTGTCCTTGAGTGGAACCCCGACACGGCAACCTACCCAGGCCGCTATAAACGTTTCGTTCTCGGGGAAAGCTCAGCCCTCGGTGAACCCATGACAATGTATCAGTCCATGCTACTAATCTACACCCGCGCCCTCTCGGATGCCGAGATACAGCAAATCTACTACTACCCCTACGACCCGCCGAGAAACGGTCTGGTGCTGTGGCTGGACTGGACTAGCCTCGACTGTGCAAGCGGTATGTGGTACGACAAGAGTGGCTTCGGCAACCACGCGACTTTGTATAATGTTCAATGCGTTGATACAACTAAGAAACCAACCAGAGTACTGTCTCCAGTGAGATGAGTTGCTCAGTTGAACAGTAAAAATTGTTGCTTCGAGGTAGCTTTCTTGAGGCTCAACCTCTGTTGCGGTGATGATGTTAGAGATGGCTACATCAACATAGATGTTAGAAAGACTAAGCCTAGTGTTCTTGTTATTGATTTAGAGAAGGATCTTCTAAAACCCTTCCCCGATAACTCAGCTGATGAAATTATAGCTAGGGACTGTGTTGAGCACATCTCGTGGAGACGTGTGGAGGATCTTCTAAGAGATATCCACAGGGTTCTTAGGTGCAGTGGGAGACTATATGTTCAAGTCCCCGACCTAGAGGCGATTGCTAAGAAAGTTATTCTCAATCCTGATTTCTGCTACGGGGATCTATGCGGGTGGAAGGCTATATCGTTTTGGGTCTATGGAGCACAGGATTATCCAGAGAATATGCATAAGACGGGTTTCACGATACCGACACTCAAAAAACTTATGGAGTCAATAGGATTTGAAGTAGAAACAATACAGAATGATGGTGGAACAAATATTATCTGCTGGTGCAGGAAAAAGTGCTGAGTAAGGATCTCCTATATGTTTATCCTCAGTGGCATCTCGTGAGCTTCTCTATTGTCGCTAGGAAACATATTGAGTATATGCGTAGGCTCGGTGCCCAGGTGCAGGAGCTTGATGAGTTATATTTCCAGGGTTTTGTCCCGAGCAAGCGATACAGTGTCTTGATGCATCCAGCGATATACGTTATGCACAGGATCCTTCAGTCAAGAGCTAACATCCTTGGTGAGAGGAGGAGGGAGTATCTCGACTGGTGGAGGAGCTTATTCGATGAGTTAGCTGGTTTCGAGGTAGCTGACTCGGACAGGCTTAGTGAGTATGCTGTTGAGATCCTTAACTCCCTCGATAAGGTCATTGCCCCATCAAGCTTTGTTAAAGACGTAATGGTTTCCTCGGGGGTTAGGTCAAGGATCTATATTGTTCCACACGGTGTAGACCCCGAATACTACACGATCCCCAGCATCTGGGAGAGTGCCCCCGCCACCGCCATCAACCCCGCTATACTAGATCTATTTCTCTACAAGCTTAGGCGAGGCGTAAAGATAATACTTTTCTTCCTCTGGCACTCGGCTGAGAGGAAGGGCTGGGAGGAGGTCAGGGAGACATACAGAAGACTTAGGAGTATTAGAAGCGATGTGGTTCTTGTTCTAAAGACCATGTCCCCTAGATCCACAGAGT
>POCB01000254.1 GCA_002899805.1 Fervidicoccus sp. | reverse complement strand
CGATGAAGTATTCTCCACCCAGTACTTCTCCAAAGATTCTATGAAGATATTTGTCGATCTTTTCGACATCGTATGTTTTCATCATGAAAAGCACTACGTAATCTCCGGTTCTGGAATTATAAGTAGCTGACAAAAATTCCCAAAACTTCGATAGATCACTGATAATATGTTCCATCAAGTCAATATAATCAGTTTTACCTTTAACGATAAACAATAGATTTTCGGGATTTTCCCGATTTAAGATTCTTTTTCTGAGTGAATTGCTTTCAATTATTTTTTGAGATATTAGATGCGTTTGCAAGTGTCTATTGACCTTACTGACACTTACGTTAAGCAATCTAGCGATTTCTGTCATTGGAGTTAGAGAGTCCATCTGTAGCTTAGCCAATATCACTAGATCTATCAAATCAATATGCTTTTGTTCTATTTGTTCATATTGATAATTTGTATCTATTTTTTGTTGATCTTTTTTATTTTTTTGATATTTGTCTAGAACCTTCTTCCATTTTCCTTCTAAACCATGCGATGTTATTTCCTCTTTTAAATTAAAATCGTCGTATTTAGAAACATCTGTTTCAATCGCTTCAATTACTTTTGGAAGGTCCTTTTTCCTCGAGCAGCCTAACTAAATTATCTTTCACTTCTATATTGTAGGGAACATAAAACATCGCTAGTCCCATGGGCCTCGGGAAGTTTATGTTCCCATGCCACCTAAGTATATATGACAAGTTTTTGTCAATTCCCTTTATTCTTGTTTCCAGGTCTAGGTTCAAAGGTTTTTCGAATATTACTAATACTGTAGATAGGCCAATTTTTCTCAAATCGAAATTTATTCTAAAACCTAGACCAGCTTTTTCAATTTTCTTTATCCTCCTTCTCACGTAATCTTCTGTAACTCCGAGCTTCTTCGAAATCGTGCTGACCTTAATCGGTGGAAGTTCGTATTTTATGGCTTCAATTAATTCCACAAGGTCATAACCTAAACCTGTCGAAAGGGGATAAAGGTTTCTCCTTAATTTTGCTGGCATATTACTTAACCTTAATTTCTAATTTCTCAAATTAACTAGTCTCTTTTTGTATTTTTCATATAAAAAATTTACTTCTTTCATAGAAAGAACTTAGTTTTTTACTAAAAACAAGCTAAGAATATCTATAAGAAAAATTATTTAATCAAGATAAAAATATTAACTGCTTCCCTTTATTAGAAAGCTAGATCATCTCTCTCCCAGTTGAGCATTTCCCTCTCCTCCTCCAAATCCTTTAAGTTCAGATCTGCCAAGCTCTCAACACCAACCAAACCCGCATTTTTAGCGGGTGAGTTTCGCTTTGCAATCGCCAACAGACGCACCAGGATAGATAATGATAGTTTCATGCAATTGGATTTTTCCTCAATCACTTTAAGAAATCATGATGCATTTTTTTCGCAAAATGAAAAAATGCTATATAAGATGTGAACAAAATGAGTGGAACGAAAAAGAGAGAAAGGATGGCTATATTACCACCGAGGGCTTTCCATAAGCTTATAGAAAAAAGTTGCTTTGTAATAGAGGTCGCTGATTCGATAAACCCTGAAGGGACTAGATCCATCTCTCTTTTCAGAACTGTGAAAAAAATGAAAAAACCGTTACTTCTAGTTCTCAACAAGGTTGACCTTGTCCCACGTTGGGTCGCAGAAGCTTGGATGAATTATTATAGAAACATGGGCATTTCGGTTGTTCTTTCTTCCACTACTATGAGAAAGGGAAGACAAGAAATATTGAAGAGTATTCTTGAAATCTCCCAAACATGCAATGAAGAGAAGAAGATAGGAGTCATATGTGGAGTTCCTAAAACTGGAAAGTCCTCTATCCTCAACATGTTGAAAGGGAAAGAGTCCGCACCTACTAGCCGTTACCCAGGAAAACCTGGATACACGAAGAGTTTCACGCTCTACAGGGTGGCAGAAGGAGTGTACATTTACGATACGCCGGGCGTTTTTCCAGATGCGAGAGATAAGCTAGAGAGGATAATAAGGTCAAACTCTCCGGAAAAGATAATTGAACCGGTCAAACCATCTATTGAGATTATTGAAATGGTTAAGCTACAGAATCCTTCGAAGATAAAAAAGCTATATGGAGTTGACCCTCAAAAGGAGAACTATGAGATACTTGAAGATATTGCGAAAAACAGAGGTTGGTTGGAAAAGCTATCGAAAGAACCTCTAGTTGAGCAGGCTGCTATCAGGATCATTATGGATTATCTGGATGGAAAGTTAGGGATCTTCCGCCTACCTCCGAAGAAAAACTCAAACCTTTGAAAGTTGAGTCCTTATGTTCTCGAGGAACTTTAGCCTCTTAGGAGTAGATGGGTGAGAGCTGAATAGCTCAATGAAAGCGCTCTCTTTCCTATTCATGAGTTTCTCGACTTCTGCATCAATGTCAATGTCTTTTGGCAGCGTGTAGACTCTTTTCCTGTTCGGGAACCAATACTCCGCAGGCTCGTAGGCCATTCCTCCGCTAGTAGAAATGAGATAGTTCACAATGAAAAGCATAGCAGCCGATTTATTGAGGTCTTCTGAGATGTGTGGATTATTTTCATAAAGTAGGGTCAACCTAGTCAGTCCCCTCTGAAGGAGCCTTGGATTGCCCGTCAGTTTTGCGCTGAAGGCGTCAGCGAAGTATTCCCTCAGCCTGCTGAAGTGAGTTACTAGGAACTGGAATATGAATCCAGCAACGAAGAGAACTGCACCTATGGTTACATAAAAAAGGGGTCCTCCTCCTCTTTCCCTGCTGTCACCTGCTAGCCATCCCCAGGTTAGAAGCATTCTCCCGATGAAGTATATAGCGGATGGAATAAGGCTTATAGCGAGAAGTGCTGCAACGTCTCTGTGCTTCAAATGTCCGAGCTCGTGTCCCAGAACTGCTTCTATTTCTTCCTTCGGAAGTAGATTCAGCAATCCTCTAGTTATAGCTACATAGTTTCCAGATAGGGGAGAACCAAAAGCAAAAGCATTAGGGGCAGAGACCTCAGCTATGAGGACTCTTGGAGCTTCTTTAAGACCAGCCCTCCTGCTGAGCTCTGAAACAGAGCTTACAAGCCATTGTTCCTCTCCCTTAGCTGGCCTTGTTCTGTAAACCGCTCTAATGAGTATTGGGCTAAATAGCCACTGAAGTACCATGAAGACTGCTACCAATGCTACAGTTGAATAGAGCCAGTCGATCCCCAGCCCGAAATAAATTCCCACGAGGTATATCACAGCTACGCTTCCGAGGAAAGTAGCAAGCACAGTAACGAGCATCGATGTTTTCAGACCTACTAGGGAGCTTGGTGGTCCTCTGACGATCTTGTTGGCAGAAACTGCTAATATACCTATGATTAATGCTGTGAGCATCGATGCCAACAGTATACCGAACATCATATATGGAGAGAACAGGAAAAGTAACATCCTCGCATCCCCTTGTTATTTTTTTCTCGTGCATAATAAAAAAATCAAAAAGGAGATTATAAATTCATAGTAAGTTTCAAGAGCTTTTCCGACTCACATGGAATATGAGCTACCCCCTCCTAAAGAGGGGGGATTCCAGCATTTTGGATGAGCTTTTCACAATCCATCCCAGCAATTCAATGCCGAGGTTTTCACATTGAACTTTTATATGTCATATTTTGAGTTCCTTAGAATGCTGTTTTAACACTGTTAACTTTTTTACGCTTGATGATATATACAAAACAACCTTTAATTTGATCAAACACTTTTCTAAATGAGAAAACATTCGAAAGAGGTGTGATTTTAATTGGAAGAATTTGTCGGCAAAGTTGGCCAATTGGTTGAAATAACATGGCTAGGGAGGGGGGGACAAGGAGCCGTGACTGCCGCTGAACTTTTGGCAATAGCTGCCATAGAAGAGGGAAAAACCGCCGTTGCCATCCCTGAATTCGGCGCAGAGAGGAGAGGAGCGCCGGTCAGAGCTTACAACAGGCTTTCCAATCAGAGGAAAGAATTGCCGAAGACCCCCATAGTGTCTCCAGATATTTTCGTGATAATCGATCCCAGCCTAATTTCAAGAGCTGGCAATTACATCAATTTCGAGAGGATAAGATATCTGGTTGCTAACACTTCTGTAACGAGAGAGGATCTGGCAAAGCTTCTCGGTATTAAGATGCCTTTGGAAAATATATTTCCAGTTGATGGAGCGAAAATCGCCATGCAGATCTTTGGAAGACCGATTTACAACACAGTCATGCTGGGTGCGCTCGTTGGTTCTGTCCCATTGGTCAAAGCTACTAGCCTGGAAAGTGCTGTTAAGAAGAACTTTTCAGGCAAATTGGTAGAGATGAATCTTAAAGCAATTTTTGAGGGGATGAACAAAGTTAGAGAAGTTGAAAAGGAGGGGATTAAGGTTTGAAAGAGCTAAGAAGTTGGAGAGATTTCCCTATTGGCGGGATAATCTCTGAGCCAGGGAATTCCATCGAAAACGATATGAGCGGTTGGAGGAATGAGAAGCCGGAAATAGACCAAGAGAAATGTATAAGGTGCAGGATATGCTGGACTTATTGTCCGGATGCAGCTATAATCGAAGAAGAGAAGCCATATACCACGAAAACGGGTAAAAGCTATAAGCTGACCTATATTGTTGACTACCAGCACTGTAAAGGATGCGGAATCTGCGCCCAAGAATGTCCTGTGAAAGCGATAAAAATGATTCCCGAGGTGTGAGGTATGAGTAAGCTCATTGAAAGAAAAGGTGAGGTGAAAGCACTTTCAACAAACAAGGCCGTAGCCGAAGCTGTCAAGGATTCCGATGTCGATGTAGTAGCAGCTTATCCAATAACTCCTCAAACGACGGTTGTTGAAAGAATAGCAGAGCTCATCGGGGAAGGGAAGCTCGATGCGGAAATCATCCACGTAGAGAGCGAACACAGTGCGCTCAGCGCAGTTATTGGGGCATCGGCAATAGGAG
>POCB01000079.1 GCA_002899805.1 Fervidicoccus sp. | reverse complement strand
TGATATCCCTAATATGATTACTGGGATCATGCTTATCTCCTTCGTGGCTATCGAAAGAATTACTCCGATAACCACGAGAGACTCCCCGAGTGCCTTGAAGAACTCGAATACGTCTGTTCTAAGTCTCTTGATTACTCTCATCAACCCTCGTCACCCAGTCTCTTGTGTGCTTCTTCGCAGAATAGCTCTATCAACTCCTCTCTTCTCCCGATCATTCTTAGGTAGCTTATCTCCGGGTATCTTGCTTGCGCGACTAGTGACGATGCTCTGAGTATGAATAGTAGTTTTGCTTGTGTGTCTCCGCTGTCTACGTACCCGATGCTCCTGAGTATGTCGCTCACCCCCTCTCTCCCCAGCTCGTTTACTGCGAATTTAGCTAGTCTTGTTGCTGAGAGTCTGGTTTTCTCCGAGCCCTTCACCAGCCCAACCCTCGGTCTCTTGTCGCATAGGTACGCCACGGCTAGTGTGTAGAATAGGTCGCTTGGTGTCTCTATTACTCCTCTGCTCATCTTATCTCAGCTACTCCGAGTGTCTCCAGTGTCTTGGCTAGTCCTTTCTTGCTGAGTGCACTGATCTCGTCTCTGGCCTGCATGAGCATTGCTGATATTGATGATAGTAGTCTGGTGACTGCCAGGACTATGTCCTCTGTCGTCGCCTCCGCCTCGCCGTTTGTTAATGCCTCTGCTATGCTTGCTAGGTACTCTGGGAGGTTCTCGCATGTGTTCGGCTTCGGTATGTTGAGTGTTTTCTCGATTGCTTCCAGTGGCATTTTGTCTAGACCCATTCTTCTGCAGTGGTCTATTATGTATCTGCTTTCTACTAGTGCTCCGTGTACTGTGTTCTGTATCACGTAGAGCTTGTGTAGGAATGGGACGTCTTCTCTTATCAGCACTGCTGGTGCGATTAGTGGCAGTGTCATTATTATTGTCTGCGTCGGCTCTGGGAGGAGGTATCCTAGGTCTCTCAGTAGCTTTATTGATGCGTAGAAGAGCACTCTGTTGAATATTGCCTCGACTAGTCTCAGCAGGTCTTTGTCCATGTATATGTCTCTGTGTGGCATGTATCTCTTCGCTATTCTGTCTCTGTACTCCTGGTTCTCGGGCTGGTACAGCTTCTTTATGAATGCTCTGTACACGTCTGAGACTGATGTGACTTTGTCTATTTCGTTGAATGGGTTCGGTATGTCTGGGAAGTACGCGCTCCAGAGAGCCTGTACATGCTCTCTGAATCTCTTCCTAATCATGTTTCGGAAGGGGTGCTCTCTCTGCAACGCACTGTCTATGAATGGTATGATTAGTGGCAGTGCCTGCATAAGTATCTGATCCATTTTCTCCGGCTCGCCTGTGAGCTTCTTGAAAACCTCGTTCACTATGAATGTCTCTATGTTCTCTCTTCTCTCGGTCTGTGGCAGATGAAACATCCGGCTCCCCAAGAATAAATTGTTTCTAATTAATCAATTAAAAAATCTCGTTTAGTCTTCTGATGATTTTCCTTTCTCCCGCGGCTTCTCCTCTGCTTGTGCGATGAGCTCCTCTAGTCTAAGTCTCTCTTCTCTGTATTCTCGCTCGATCATTCTGTATCTCCATGCGTAGATGTTTGTGTAGTAGAGCACTGTTGTCAGGTACCTGGTTACTTGCGCTATGAATAATGTTGTGTAGCTCTTCTCGATGTTTTTCTCCAGCTCTTCTTTGAAGTCGGCTACCTGAACTGGGGCTCCGTCTGCTACTAGCACTATTGACTCTCTTAGTCTGTTCGTGTTCTCCTCCACGTAGCTCATCACCTCTCTTGTCGCGGGTATATACTCTCTCCCCAGGTGCTTTGTCCAGGGCTTATCAGGTATCAGCCCCGGCCTCTCCCAGAATGCGTAGAGATATTTTGTCGGTGCCTGCGCCAGGATCAGCATGCTGTTTGGTGTGTTGGCTAGTTTTCTTAGTGCTGATGATACTGGGAACAGCAGTTCTTCTCTCTGGCTACTTGTCTCTGGGGAGAGTATCGAGAAGTATTTCTTGGGCGGTATTGCTTCTCTGTATGCTAGTGAGCTTGTGTGGTGTATGAGTACTAGGGGGAATATGTTGTATTCGTCTTCGAATACTAGGCTCCCGATGTATGCGTATACTTTGTATCTCCTTATCTTGTTTATGAAGCTCACTGGTATGCCGAGTCTCGGTGTTGTTGCTAGTCTCATTGCTGTGTAAACAGCTATTACTGGGTCAATCTCTTCTCTCGGTAGAGCATCTGTTCTGTATCTTATCTTCTTCTTCTCTATCTTTACTCCGCGTCTAAGCATCCTACCTCCTCCTCATCCACATTCCGTAGGCTACTGCTGGTAGCAGTAGTGTCGCGATCGTGATCACCAGTAGAAGCGGTAGGTAGGGCTGGAGCTGTGATGAGTACGGGTTTGTCTCGATTAGATAGGATGTGTATGTTGATGGTGAGGGCGTGGGCGACCCGAGGACGTCTGTTGCTGTGTATGTTGTCACAGCCACCGTGGTGAAGTTGAGTACTTCTAGCATTGTCTTCTCAGTGGATCTGAGTGTGGAGAGAGACACGTCTATGAAGTATATTAATCCGATTAATGCTATTGATGAGAAGAGTGTTATTAGGAAACCTCTCGTTATTTTCAAGACCAGGTCTCCTTAAATATTCTTTTAGAAAAGAAGAATATTTAAGGGAGAGCTCTCTTGAGTGCTGAGATCCCCGCGCTCAAATCTATTAACGCAACAGTTACTAACGCAACAGCGGTTGCTCAGCAGTTTACTGAGACCGTGCGTGTGTCTCCTCACACGGCGTCTCCCTCTCCGCCAGGTGATATATGGGGAGCTATTTTCGGTGGCCCATTCGGTCAGAATCTGTCTCTCATCATATTTGCTGGTGCTGGCATAGCTGTTTTTCTTATTATTGTTGTTCTTCTCGCGATTTTCCTTGGCAGGGGCTGGGGCGGTGCCGGGGCTCAGGGTCTCAGGGAGGTTTTTAGGCACTGGGGTGATGCGGATCTCATTGTCTTCTCTGAGGATCCTTCTACGAGGACAATATCTATTATCCCTATGAGGCGTATGGGCAATATGTTTGTTTCTCTCACTAGCCCCACTAAGCGTCTTCTCTCCTACTTGTCTGAGGATGTGCTGAATTTCTTTGGTAAGCCTGCTCTCTTCGCTGTTGAGTACAGGGGATACCTCTTTTCTCAGAGGCCGAGCAGGGATCTTATTTTGTCAATGGCTATGAAGCGTCTTGAGAGAAATGTTGGCGGGTTCGGGGACTTGGTTGCTTCCCTCGCTTCTGCTGAGGGCGAGTTGAGTGGCGAGATCGCTGGGCCTGGTGAGGAGAGTATTGTGTTCACTTTTGACCGAAACATTGTTCTTCAAGCGATTAAGTCAGAGCTCCGCAGAGTTGGCTCAAGTGTTTTTGACGGCATGATTAATCTGATTATGAGTGTTGAGAAAATGGCTGAGTCTCTTGAGGCGACGAGAGGGTTGTTTGGTTTGATGAGGATGAGGTTCTGGATAATGCTTCTAGCAGTCATTGGCGTGCTTATGATCATAGCGCTCTTCATTCTATCCACGCCGAGGTGACTAGTTCTTGGTTGCTTCGTGGCAGGAGGCTCTTGCTCTGGGAGTGGTTATTTTAGTAATATTCTTCGCCGCCCCAACCTTTCTCCTCATATACGCTGTGAGGAACCAGGCGAGGATATACAGGGTCAGGGCGTACTTTATTCCTCTAATGATTTTCTTGGCGTCTGTCTTCGTAGTCGCCGGCTATCTATACGCATCGTACTACCAGGTCTACTACACATCGTATGTTGAGAAGGAGGAGTATCTCTACAACTTGTCTACATCGCCTCCTCAGGTAACTGCTGTCCAGAGATACATCGTGTACAATCTAACAACTAACCCACTATCAACCATTGTCGTCGCCTCAGTGGTCTACCCAGTACTTGTTATTGCGCTGACGATACTCATAACATTGCTCTACATACTGTACAGAAGAGTGCACAGAGGATTCAGAGAATATTAGTGAAGAAAAACAAAAAAAGAAATCTTTTACTTAGAGAAGAAAGTATTTGTTTTAGTAGGTTGTTACGCCTTCTCTACCTTCTCTGCTACTTCTTCAATATGACTTTTTGCCGCCTCATATATTTCAGCTGGTGATGGAACAGCTCCCCTGCTTCTAAGTAATGCGAAGGCTGGTTTTAGAACAGCTTTGAGAGCGGGTATCCAATAGAACTTGTTGCCTTTGAACTTTTCTTTAAGAACCATTTTTGCGGCTTCGGCTACGTTCTTCATGAACTCGCTTTTCACGAGTGAGACTGGTACTCCTCTTTGTCTAGCGATTCTCTTTATAACACCTTTTCCACTAACTTTTACTTCCTCTGAGGACATGTGTATCACTCATGTATCTATTATTGTTCAGAAGTTTATAAATATTATCGTTTACGGTCGTTCTTCATAGATCTTTTTTCTCTGGCTCTTAATGTGGTTTTTTAAGTCTTTTTTCTACACATCTTTTAACTGGGGTGGGTGCTGTGTCAGATGGTCAGTCGGGGTTGTTTGAGGTTAGATTGAGGAAGAGTATGTTTTTCCAGAGTGATTTTGAGAATAATGTGTTCTCTGTTATTGATCTGCTTGTTTTTCTCGAGGACTACTGTGATCCTGAGGAGATTGCTGATGTTCTTCTTGAGAAGATTGATCGTGTTGCTAAGAAGCTTTCTCTTGAGGAGGGTCTCGCCTGCGGTGGCAGGGTCGTGTCTATCTATGACGATGGGGAGTTTATTGTTCTAAAGGTTTCTTAGTATTTCTTCTGCGACTTCTCTCCATGTTCTCTTCATTATCCAGCTTCTTCTCTCTTTCTCGAGTAGTTCCTCTAGCTGTTCTCTGTCTCCTAGTAGCTGATCCACTTTCTCATGTATCTTCTCCGGCTCCTCCCTGGCCTCCTCGGGAAGAACTTCTGAGACGCCTGCTCTGCTTGATACGACTACGGGTCTGTTCTCTGAGATTGCTTCGAGGGGGACTATGCCGAATGGCTCTATCAGGCTTGGGTAAACGACTAATTCGCTTTCTCTCATCAGGATCCTCTTCGTCTCCTCATCCACTCCGCCGAGAACGATTAGGTCTGGGTCTGAGAGCCCTATGTCTGAGTAGCTGAATCCCTGACCCGCGACCACTAGCTTGGCTCCGTGTCTCTTCGCTGTCTTCAGCAGATTAATTATCTGCTCCCGGCTCCACTTATTCGGCTGGTTTCTTGTGAAGACCAGGACGTATCTCCCCAGCCCAAGGCTTCTCCCTGCTCGGTCTCCTACCTCTCTCCTTGGCGGGGCTGGGTACACTACTTCTGCTCTCGCTGTTGGGCTAAGGATCTCTCTTACTATTCTCTCTGTAAGCCTAGAGTTTGTGCAGAGCTTCGTGGCTGTCTCCACCGCGTCTCTCTCAAGTCCTGTGCCGAATACTGTGTGTAGGTAGAATACTGA
>POCB01000185.1 GCA_002899805.1 Fervidicoccus sp. | reverse complement strand
CTATCTTTCGTTATCTTGAAGAGTTCGAATAAGAGGACAGAGAAGGGATCCCTTGGCCCTCCGTTGAAAGTGACCTCAGAGGGCTTCCCAAGCATTGGCATGATGATCGCTTCCATATTGTTCAGCGTCAAGCCTTCTGGACTCATCCTCTTAGCTGTTTCACTGATCAGCTTCTTAGCATCCAAGATGATCTCTTCATAGCTGCTATATTTCTCCATAGACTTGGATAAGGGCTCAATCTTAAGTTTATCCGCGACATCATAGAATATGTCTCCGCAGAATTGATCTTCGCCTCTTCCATTTTGTCTTTGCTCGTAATCCAGCAGGCTATCTGCTCCAACTATTATCACTTTCGCATTTTCATGCTTCTTAGCTAGCGCGAAAACGCTCGAACATGATTCAACCGACTCACTAACTCCTTCCTCATGAAGTACATACTTCGTTTTTCTCCATACCCAAGGAGCTCCCCAAGTAGCTATTATAAGTTCTTGATCTTTCGAGCCATGGTTACTCATGGTCATCCCAGAAATAGTCATGAATTTCAATATCTTATATCAAAAATGCATATATATATGTTCTTCCATTATGAACTATATGATTGTAACTATTTTTGCCAAAGCGTAGTGATACTTCATGGAAGAGAACAATTCGAAAGGGAACCATCTGAACATTTTCTACAAGCTCAAAGCGAAGCTCCTGTTCCATGATCCCCCTCATAAGATGGTTGTGCTCAAGGAGGGGCATGAAAGGATAGGGAAAGTGCTCCAAGATGAAGTCTTGAGCAGCTTCGCCAAGGGGAGCATTGGAGATGAGGAAAGGCTCAAGCGAAATGCGGACCGGCTGGCTAGCTCTTTCGACAGACTAATCCTCCATGGGGTCGAGAAATTCCATGAGGGAGGATATCTCGATTACTACAGGCTCCATAATATTTTCAAGCCAGACGAGAGCATAGAGCTGAAATTCCCCGACAGAAAAACGATGGATGAACTTGTCCAAAGATGGGCCGAAGAGCTCAATAAAGCAGTTTCCATGGCAGCGGGTAATCCACAAGATAGGAAATCAACTTGGCTCGCATATTCAACTCTATTTGCTCTGTACGAAATAAAGTGGTACGAATTGGGGTTACCTCCCAGCTTAGCGGATACCAGGTTCCCCACGCACACGGTCTTCGACCACCTCTACGCAACGGCATCCGCATCGAACTTCTTCTACGATAACAATGGAGTAACGGATGTCCCAAAGGGCTTCGTGGTTTCCGTCGATATCCCAGGAGTTCAGAGCTTTATCTCTCATTCGAGGAAGCTCGGGGATTTTTGGGCTGCGAGCTGGATTATATCAAACCTATCCTGGAGGACGGTATGGAGGGCTATAAAGGCATTTGGTCCTGATGTACTGATATCACCTTCACCTAGGCTGAATCCCTACTTGCTCGTCAGTTTATCTAATGAGGCCGAGAAACTGGGAAAACAAGATCTGAAGAAAGAATTTGAGAAATCTACAAACGAGCTCATGAAAATGATATCACCATATGAATCTTTCAGTGGCAACGATCTGTTCGAACTAGCTGAGATCACCCCAATGATACCCGAGAAGATCAGGTTCATCCTCCCGAAGATGTTTTACATAGAGGACAAAGATGGAAGCGTAAAATACATAGAGAGAGAGGAGGACGTTGCTGACCTCGTCAAGGTTTGGTTCAGGGAAGCCTGGAAAGAAATACTGGAAGAAGCGGGCTTCTACTCCAATGGAGATAGGATGAAGAAAGCTCTGAGGGAGATGATAAAGCAGTTTGGGGAAAAAGTTATTGAAGAACCCCCATTCTACCCAAGGATAAAAGTCGTCAATGTCGATGAGGTCAACAAGAACTTAAATAAGTATTTGGAAAAAATCGGCTGGAAGGTCGAAGGAGGTCAGAGCTCAGCTCTTCTCAGCAAGGAAGGGGAGATCAGCCCCCTCCTTTGGAACGTCCTGATCTTCCTATTGGACAAGAGCCCGACCTACAGGCTAGATCCCATCCCGAGAGCATTCTGGGTCCTCGATGATAATGGTGATTCCATAGTTCCAGTTTACGATTCTGATAAAGTAGATGTTGATAAGATGAAGTTCAAGAGCTGGGTCCAGTGCTCCCTCTGTGGTGAGGAGCCGGCCATAAAGCTGGGCAAAGAATTCAAGAATGACGTTGCTAAATATAAAGAAGAAGATCTCGAGAAAATTCTCGAGATCACCGGAGTTTCCAGGAGCGAACTGGAAGATCTCCCTTCAATCATTAAGCCAGGCGAGGCGCTAGGTCCTTACTGCCTTTTGAGAAGGCTTCTCTACTTAGAAAAAAGAGAAAAACTTGGATTCGAGTCCACGGATAGGTTGGTCCTAAGATCACTAGATCTGTTCATAAAGGAGTTCGATTTACGGGAAAAACTGCTGCAGAACTTCATCAAAGTCGTTGAAGATCAGAGAGAGGGGGTAAAAACAAACGTCCAGTTGGATAACGATAAAATTAGGGAGGCTCTTTCCCTCGTTTTTTCTGAGACTTTCTCCCATTTGGGGAAAGAGAGGTATGAAGGCTTCGAGAAAGCAGCCAATAAACTTGGAATAGATGAAGAGGAGAAGTTCATAAATATGCTAGAAGATGCTCTGAGGAATCTTAAAGAAGAGCTCAAGAAGGAGAAGTTTCTCGCTAATGAAGAGGACATGGGCAAACTCGCTGAAATGGTCTCAAAACACTTTGGAAAGGACCTCGGAAGGCTATTTGAAGAATACCTGAATCGTGAGGAGAATGAGGATGAGGAGAATGAGAAAGATGTGCGGTTGGATAGAGCCCTCTCGCTCTTCGAGGCGATGCTGAGGCTGAGGAGATACTATGCCATACTTAGAATGGACGGCGACTTCATAGGAAGAATCGTCTCTGGCAAGCTCCCCCTCTACTCTGAGATGTTCACCGATGATGGAAAGATGAGAACGATGAAGCTGAGCGAGTACGTCAAGATGCTATATGACAGCATGAAGAAAAACGCTTCGGGAGAGCAGAGAGTGAAAATAGAGGAAGTTGAGAAGAAGGCGATGGAAAACGCTGAAATCCTAGAGAAAACCATCAAGATCAGGGAAGGCAAGCATTCTCAATACAAAGAATTTGAGGGCATCATAGTCTCTCCAAGCTACTACATGCACATATCCACATCTCTGATGCTCCAGGCCTTGAGAGATACTATGCTCATCAGGATGAATGAGGGCTTCCCAATTTACGCTGGAGGAGATGACCTCAATGCCCTGCTTCCAATTGAGACATCTATCAAGGCAGTAGCTGAGCTCAGAAAATCCTTCTGGTACTGGAATGAAGACAAAGATAGATTCGCTATCTTGAGAATCAGAGGAGACCAGAGAGAGGAAAGCGAGAAGGACTACAATTTACCATTACGGGAAGCTTCGATCCCTGTCTCATCTCTCTTGGCTACGGGAAGGAGCGCCTCCTTGAGGTTCGCTAAGATAAAGGACTTAACGGGAGAGGAAATAGCAGAGGCAGGGGAGCTCTTAGAAAATGAAGCCAAAGAGAGCTCATGGAGCTTGAACGGCAAGAGGGTGGCGAAGGACACCATCGTGATGAGTGACAGCTCCGATAAGAACATATCTCTCCTCCCGTTTTCGTTGAGGAAAGATAGAGATATAGAGCTCGTCATCGATGAAGTCCATGTTGGAGCATTGGGGAGGCTGTGGATGCTGAGGCTTCTCGGAATGCTCTCAGGTAACCTCCCCGAAGACGCCTTCGACCAAGTTCCATCGGAATTATGGAACCCCGATAATGATAAGAAAAGAAATGCTCTGAAAAAGCTCAGCGGATACGTGTTCAAGAGGAATATCTCAACCAAGAGAAAAGATGAAATGGTCAATGAACTGATGCGATCGCTCGAAGATGCGAATGCTTTCACCGCTGTTAACTCTAAGGCAACGGAAGGTACAGCTGGGGATTCATATGAGAACCTCGCCCTTCTCTATCACATATTCAAATCGATAAAAATCATGAGGGATCTGCCAAAATGATCCTCAGAATAAAACCCATCACGAATCCTATATTCTCGAGGAGGCCTTTCAGCTCTCCCGACTACATAGCATCCCACAGCGTCTGGGAGATACCGCCTCCCACCACGGTAGCGGGAACATTGGGAGATGCCTTGGGAATCACCATTCCAACAAATGAGAGCAGCAAGTTGCTAGGCTTAGATAAGCTTTCAGAGAAGCTGAATGAAAAGCTCACAGAGCCCTGCGGGATACCTTTCAGCATCACAGGACCCCTTCTGGAAACAGAGGGTAGGTATTTTGTCCCAATTGGAGAGGGGGTCTTTCTCCCCGTTCAATACGATAATGTGAAGAAAATTGCTGTTATTGGAGATCGGAATAAAGCCAAACTGATTCATGGAACAGAGAGAAGAGTCGGGGTCTCCCTGAAGAGGGGCTATAACCAAAATGAAGAGAAAGTCGGAAGGTCTGGCATGCACTACAGATACTTGGTATCTGTATACGAGATGGTCGAAAATGAGAAAAAGAGACCAGTTCTGCCTAACTACGTCTACAAGCTAACGGGATGTCAAGGATCGGGGAACATTCAACAGAAAAGGGCAATAAGGTTTGGAGGCGAAGGTGGGATAGCTTTCCTGGAGATCAACCGAAGCAAAGAAGAGGATTCTATCTTCAGCGCCATGTTCTCTCCACTTTCGAATCTCGAGCAAGGGTGCTACCTCGCTCTCTCTCCGATACCGCTCATACCGAAGCATGGAAACTCCTCTCATATCAGCGAAGTTACGGGATTGGAGCCATTCGGAGGTCCCTCCTCAGTCCGTGGCATATGCGACGAGAGAAGCTGCAAGGTCAAGGTAGTGAGGATGGGGCTCGGATTCTCCGAAGTATATAAGAGCAGGAGGCCGCAGATTCTAGCACTTCCCCAGGGCACTTTGCTGGAGGTCTCTGATAAACATGGAAGCAACAATTCCAAAGTTCTGAAGGTACTCTACTCTCTGGGTTTCGCATCACTGTTGAAGGTTGGTGATGAGCTTTGTCAGGATTGAGCTTCAATTTTATTTTTTCATATTTCTTACAAACTTTTTTTAACATTGAATTTAAAAAAGAGGTGAGAGAATAATGGGATTAAATCATAATGGAGAAAAGGCCCTTCTCCTATTAATAAGGGCCATTACGCCTTTGCATGTAGGAGTCGGTGAAGGAGAGCACGTCGATCTCTCAGTGCAGAGAGACGAGTTCGGCTTCCCCATCATATGGGGAACTAGCCTGAAGGGAGCGATAAAATCGCAGTTCAACAGGATATATGGCAAAGATGAAAAATTCATCAAAGAGCTGTTTGGTGATGATGAAAAACCTTCGAAATTGAGGGTTCTGGATGCGAGGCTTTTTCTCATACCTGCGAGGACCTATAAAAAAGTCTGGACATACGTTACTTCAAAGCAAGTTATTGAGAGGCTCGAGCCATACGCAGAGCTCGCGGGG
>POCB01000212.1 GCA_002899805.1 Fervidicoccus sp. | reverse complement strand
TTGGTAACATGGAGACAGGCAGAGACCTTCATATTCCGAAGGGGTTGTTTCCCAGAATACTTCTTTCTCAAAGAAAGCAGTACTGGCATGTTTCTCTCCGCCCACTCTATCTGCATCTTTCCCTCGTCCCTCTTTCCCAAATCAACAATCCAGAACTCAGGCATTCTGAACCACCGAGTGACTTATTTCCCCATGCTTGATAATAAATGCTTGGTGTTCCTGAATTGAAGGTAAGGATATCAATGGCCATGACAGCAGACGGTAAAACTGCGGATGAAGAGGGAGAATGGTATCCCCTCTGCCCATATGAGAGGGAGAGGCTATATTTACATATGAGGTGGGCAGATGCGGTAGTGATCGGTGCCGAAACTGTTATGAATACTGACATTTCGTTTATGCCTCCTGGTTCTTCTGGGAAACCGCTCAGAGTGATCATAGATCCATCCCTCAGAACAGATCCCCGGAGGCGGATTTATTCTTCGAAGAAGGGACCTATCCTAGTCATAACTTCAAGAAGGTCTCTATTGGAGAGGGAAGATAAAGTAGGGAAGTTAGTTGAAGCTGGTGCTGAAGTGGTTCCTCTGGAGCAGGACAAAGAAGGGAAGATAAGGATAGCAGAACTGATTAAGCTACTCGAAGGGATGGGTATCGAAAAAGTCCTCGTGCTAGGGGGTGGAAAGACAAACTACCACTTTTTCAGCGAAAACTTGGTTGATGAGTACTATATTACAATTGTTCCAAGAATTCTAGGGGGTTCAAAATATTCTCCAGTCTCTGGAGGAAGCTTTCCTTTTCCCGGTCTCGAGCTCAAGCTGATCGAATGGAAATTGTGTGAATGCGGAAATGAAATCGTTCTTAAGTACTCTCCAGTTAGATGACCCTGACCTTGTTCACTTTTTTGCTCTGCCAGGAATATCTCCTTATTCTCCTGGATCTGCCGAAGCCACATGCAGCACAGTAGCCCTTAGCTACATTGAAGCTGTTTCTTCCGCATCTCCTGCATCTTATATGGGTATAGCCTCTGGAGTGCTTCCCCATAGAAGTCGTTCCCTTCACCACTGCAGGTCACCTCAAATGCCGGAAGCTGGTGAAACTATTATCACATTATCTCCTCTTATGATAACAGTCCCAAGCTTCCTTGGCTGCTCATCAGGATATAGTTCCTCGGCATCCTCCAGGACTATGTTAAGGTGGTGGTCATAGCTTTTCAGTCTACCTCTCACTTCCTTGTTACCTTTCAGCTTGACCAGCACTATCTGCCCAACTGAGCTTGAAAGTATCTTATGTGCAGTATCACTCATTACGCTCACCATTTCAATCGGAAATAGAGCAAAGCTCAAGGATTTTAATCGCTCATAACGAATTAATAAACATTAGCCAGTCAAGGAGATGCTCACATTTGAAGAGGCACAGACTATCCAAAAAAGACAGAAATACTCTTGAGGAGTTGTTGAGTGAGAAGCTTGGCCTATCTTCAGTTCCTGAGACAGTGGAGTTGATGGAAGATGAGGGGAAGAAGTGCTATATTTTCGACGGCGTTCCAGCTATATGCGAGGTTAATGGAGAGTTTGTCCCCCTGCTGAAATGGCTTCTTAAGCATGGAGGGGAGAATCTGGGAATCCCGAGAATAATAGTGAATAAAGGAGCAGTGAAACCGATCTCAGGTGGCGCTGATCTAATGGCTCCGGGGATAGTCTCCATAGAGGGGACATTTCCCAAAGGTTCCATAGTAATTGTCGCAGAAGAGGAGAGGAAAATTCCGCTCGCAATTATGAAAGCGATATTCTCCTCGGATGAGATAAAGGAGATGAAGAGGGGGAAAGTAGCCGAGAGCCTCCACCATGTAGGGGACAAACTATGGAAGGAGCTCTAGAGGAGGAGGACTGATTCCAGGTTGTAAGGGGCATATATTCTTGCCCCATTCAACCATTTGACTGAATACTTTTTCTTCTCTATCGCGGACATCAATTGAGTTATTGCTGATGGCTCTCCGTGGTTCAGTATTATATTCCTCGGTTTTGGCTCTATGTTTTCAAGGAAGTGAAGCAATTCGTTTCTATCGCTGTGTCCGCTGAAACCTTCAACCGAGTGGACCTCCATGTTGACCTTTACTGGTACAAGCTTTCCGTCGTTACTCATGAGTGTGAGTTCCCTCTGTCCATCCTTTATTTTCCTCCCAAGCGTTCCCTCTACTTGGAAGCTCACGAATACCAGAGAATTCCTCTGATCCTCTGCTAGCAGCTTAAGATATTCTACGCTTGGTCCTCCATTGAGCATTCCGCTTGTAGCCAGGATCACAGAAGGTTCGCCCTCAGCTATTTCTTGCCTCTTATCTCTGTCCTGAACAACGATGAAGTTCTCATTGTAGAACGGATTCTCCCCCGCATGAATTGCTCTCTCCACCGCTGGGGACATGAGCTCAGGATAATGAGTATGTATAGCTGTTACCTCAGTGACCATCCCCTCTATGTATACGGGCATTGGTGGCAACGCTCCAGTCTTAAGAGCTTCTGCTATTACAAGCATTATCTCCTGCCCCCTCCCAACAGACATTATTGGTATCAGGGTCTTTCCTCCTCTCTCAGCCGTTTTCTTTATTATTGAGAGGAGGTTGGCTTCGGCCTCAGCTCTGGAGGGGAGCTTCGTTTCTCCATAAGTGCTCTCCATTATGAGGGTCTCGACTCTGGGGAACTTGTCGTTAGCTTTGCTGAGTAGCCTTGTGTGTGCATATTTGAAGTCTCCCGTGTAGACTATGTTATGCATTCCGTTCCCTATGTGCAGATGCACCATCGCAGATCCGAGAATGTGTCCTGCATCATATAGAGTCAGTCTAACGTCTGGGGCTATATCAGTAACGTCTCCATATTCTACTGTTATAGTATGGAGTATCTCCTTTCTTATCTCTCTCTGCGTATAAGGCGGTATCCTTCCCTCTCTCGTCATAATGTCCAAATAATCCAGTTGCGTCAATACCATTATGTCCCTCGTTGCTTTTGTTGCATAGACTGGTCCATTGTAACCATACTTGAAGAGAATTGGCAACATGCCTACATGATCGAGATGGGCATGAGAGATCACGACAGCATCTAGCTCTTCTAGCTTAAGTTGCTCCACATCGAACCTAGGAGCCATATCGGGAAAGCTCGATGCTCCCGGTCCTGCCCCTGCATCGAGGAGTATTCTGCTCTCTTCAGTTTCAACTAGAATAGCAGATCTTCCGACCTCCTGGAAGCCTCCGAGGGCAGTTATCCTGACCCCTCTCACCTTGAAGAGGGGGTCTCTGTGGATCCTTTCCCCTATGCTCCTCAAGAAAGATCTTCTGTAGCTGCTCTCTCCTATGAGCTGCGATAGAATACCGTCGAGGATCTTCGAAGAAGTTGGGGGAGCTCTTATTATAACGGGTCTCCATCCCGTCTTTATTATTATGTCTCTCCTTATGTTTCCTCCCTTTCCTATGACGAGGCCGGGTTTCTCGGCCTTTATTATCACATCACCGAGAACTTCGTCGAACTCTATCGCCTTGATCTCCGCCTCCTTTGGGACGAGCTCAGCTATTATCTTCTTTGCCTCCTCCTTCGATTTCCTTATTTCTGGGTCGGTCCTTATGACTACTCTCTTTCTTATTGTCTTCGCTATTTCCCTAATGATCCCCATTTGTTCAAGGAGTATGCCTGGGTTCTTCACATAAATGGCAATTTCTGGCCCCTCGAATTCTATGGAAGTCATCATTGCCTCCTGCGGGACAAGCGATATTATGGAGTTCCTAAGCTTAGCTATTGAGCTTGCTCTCTTTGCAATATTTGAGTTCATAATTCAACACTCTCTCCGCTTTTCAGCTTTCTGGCCACCCAGCCAGAAGTTCGAAGGCTGGGAAGGTATTCTCGAAATCTAGACCACGTAAACAAACTGCTTCAATGTAAAAGCTCTTATCATGATCGCCTTTTATTCTTTTCTCTAATATTATCCATATAGATTTCGGCTTTCAAATTGTTTCGGAACGGTCCGATTGGTCAACTAATGTGAACTGAGAAGGTTATAAGGGGCATATACTGAAAATAGATGTGGGGATATATTTTGAAAATCTTATCAGTTGAAAGGAAGTACAATAAGAAAGTACCGATTCCTCAAGTAATCGAAGAACTATCGAAATATCTTAAGGAGGGAGGCTGGCAAGTCCAGGAAGTAGCAGGAGTAGAAAGGGGGATTCTGCAAGCGAGAAAGGGAGGAATTCTTCAGGAGCTCATCGCTTCAGATAGGGCTCTCACCTTAACTTTCGAGCTCCAGCCCGATGGTCTCCTCGTGAAGGTTGGAGTGGCCAATTGGCAGAGGAACATAGCTATAGCTGCAATCGAGACCTTATTGATAAGTGGGCTCTTCTTACTCGTTGACGTACCGGAGATCCTTTGGAACAAGCATATCGAAGAAGAAGTATTGAAAGTCCTGGACCAAATAATTGAGAAGGCTCCACCCGCCAACTGAGCTTCATTGTTGGGCTCTCTGCAGTCGAAGCCCGAAAGGCTTAGAAGATGAAGAGTAGGGGCTAATTGGTCTTCCTCATTTTTGTCGTGAGGTCGAGAGGAGGAGCTCTGAACATCGAGGACGTCACTATTACGTCGACCCCCGAAGAGGCGTATTCCCTCGCATTCTCTATGGTTATCCCTCCTCCGACTCCTATCGATGCAGAGGGATAGCTCTTTCTTATTTCCCTCACCCACTCTTTGAGCCTCATAGGATCTGCTCTATCGAACTGGACATACATCGCTCCTGCCGATAGAGCTCTCAGCGCTTCCTCGAGATTTGAGATTTCAATGCCGATTGTCTTGTAACCTACTCTGCTCTTGAGCTCTTTGACTGCTTCCTCTATATCTTTACCTGAAAGAAGCAGATGGTTGCTGAAAATCAGAATTGCATCGGAGAGGGATTGTCTGTGGATTTCTCCACCCCCCGCATAGACCGCCTTTATGCTCAGTTTCCTCATTCCCGGAAAGGATTGTCTCGTTGCTGCCACTATTACCGTTGGGTTCCCTCTCCTAGCCTCCTCTACTAGCTTAGCCGTATAAGTCGATATCCCGCTCATGTAAGAAACGAGGACTTGGGCGACCCTCCAGGCAGAATGGAGAGAGTAGGCATTTCCAACAGCCCTTAGCAGAACCTCACCCGGTTCAACTTCTCTTCCCGAGCTCACCATGGCTTCAGCTGAACAACCTACGATCGAGTAGAGCTCTGCTGCTTCCTCTGTGCAACATACTCTTCCCCTTTCTCTCGATATTAACAGCGCTTCTCCTTCATCCTCTTCCCTGAATAACCTGATAGATGTAGCGTCTGCCTGCGGAAGATCCTCTCTCAATAACTCTTCCAGTTCAGAATCAAAGAGCCAGTTTTTCCTCAGCAATATTAACTACCTTGCAATAAATCTGAGAAAGCGTTAAAAAATATATATTTTGCTATTAGATAGCATAATTAAGTGGCATCCTTGAAGAAAATGAAAGTTGAAGAAGCCGTAGGAAAGAAGCTAGCTCTAGACACTACCT
>POCB01000161.1 GCA_002899805.1 Fervidicoccus sp. | reverse complement strand
GCGAGCTCGCAATACACAGTGGATTTAAACATAACATATACAGCAGGGGCTTCTAGTACTTACAGCTCAGCACCAGGCAATGGTTTCACAGCATCTCTGCAGCTGATCTACAGCCCTCAGAACAGTGAATCAGCTCCGTGAGCTGAGGCGGATAAAAAATTGTCCAGAAAAATTTTATTTTAAAAATATTTTTTCTTCAAATGCTTCTCCTCTCATTGGTAATAGCATCTGTATTTGTTTATTACAGCGTAAAAACTTCAGTTTCTCCAGTTTCCCCACCTATTGTGTTCTCCCAGCCTCCAGTTAACTATCCGTGCAACATCACCTTGACAAGCAGGACAGCTATTGTATATACAGATTTCGAGGGATTACCTAGTGGTTTTAATAACAAAGGGGGAACTTGGAGCATCGTGAGTGGAGGATATAAAGGTAATGCCCTCTCCGGCACTGATAACGATAAGGGTAGAGGAAGTGAATCGCAGTATTACTACAATACTGGCTTGAGTAATTACACCTCTCTCTGGATAACCACTAAGGCTATGCTTCCTTCAGGTGGAAGCGGGTGGTACGGAATAACACTTATGAATAAACAAAGAAACTCCCTCTATGATATTGAAATATATACATCAGGATATTTAGAAATATGGATTTACAATAATAGTGGATGGATTTTGTTAAACTCTAGTCCAATTAGTGGATATAAATCAACAAATTGGTACATTATTGTAGTGAATTACTCTTTAAGCGGCGGGAATATCAACATTTATGCTTATTTATATGATGTCAATGGAAACTTGGTCTCAACTGTAAACTATTCTGGATCCTCTGCTTTCACTCCTACTTACCTTGGGGTAGCAGTTGATGATGTAAACGCTTACTTCGATGACTTCGAAATATCTACGGGGGATCCGAGGATCGTGACCTTCAACAATACGCAACCGGGCATGAACATACAGATATGGGATAACTTGGGAAACTTAGATGCCAGTGCAACAGCAACTTCAACCCAGCTGAGCATCAGCATCGTCAATGATACAGTGGTTGGAACAGGCTCCGGGGGGAGCATCGTGGTGAGCTCAGCTGGAGGATACCCCATCCTCAGCTACGCGGTCCCAAGCAATGATGCCATCCTTGGAGGAGATGTTTACTCCATTTCATACTGCCCCCTCACAGTCTCGATCTCACAGGCCAACACAACAGCTTCCACATCTCTCAGTATAACGCCCAGCTTCTCCATCCAGAAGCTCATAGTCATCAACTTGACCGACTTGGACAGCAACAATTACTATGCATCGCTCCTCCTCTCGTCCTATTCAATCGCATCAACACTATCTGGCTCAATATTCATAGCTTCGAACAGCGGCTCATCTTCATCCCCAATACAATTCTCTTCTGGGATCCCCCTAACAACTTCAACCAGTGTTGTCCCAATACTTCCCGGTCCTGGAAGCACAATAGCGGTGAACCTAACGGCCACGGGTAATGGAAGCTCCCAGCTTTACCTGACCCTGCAGTACTGTTCTTCCCCAGGATCCGGCGGGGCATGCGTATACTATCCATTCCAGCTACAGATTACATCGTGATGATGGAAGGGGGCAAAATATGGGAGGCTCAGGTAAACACTCGGAAAGAAGGCAGCTCCTCCTCATCGCAGCCTCCCTCTTCATAGTTCTTATCACAGTGGGTCCCCACTTCTTCCCTTTCCCCCTCTCTCTCAACATAGTGTGGGGCTTCTCCATGTATCCTTCTTTGAAGCCCGCGGACATGGTCATCTCAGCTTCAACGAAGTTAGTGAGCTATTCGCCCGGCGATGTAGTCATATACTGCCCCTCAGCCTTCCACTGCATAATCCACAGAGTAATGAGCATAAACGAGAGCACTGTAATCACGAAGGGAGACTTCAACCCTATCCCCGATCCTCCCGTGAGGCCGAGCGAAGTCGAGTACAGAGTTTTACTCTCGATACCAGCATGGCTCTGGATCTCTCTCCTCATGATATCCATTTCTCTCTCCTATGTCGATCTGAGGAACTTGAAGCGATCTCTACTCTCCGAATTCTCCCTCGAAGCTTTCCTCTACATAATGGTGCTGCTGGCGCTAATGCTGACATTTGTTTTAGTGATTCTTCAGTCCCCTGGAAGGGCAGCTGAAATAAGCGCTCCGCAGATATTCCTCAGATCTGCTGTACTCACTGAGAACAAGACGGCGGTGATGATAAGCTATTCCACTCATAACTTGAGCCTTCTGAGGCTCCTCTCCTGTTCCGTGGGGACATCTTCACTCTCTTCGCCCTGTGAAGGAATCATATTGAACGGAACGTCCCTCGAAATCGCCCTCCCAAGCGACCTCCTCCAGGGCTTTTACATGTCGGGAACCACTTACTTCCTCGTAAACTTGACCTTGCAGACAGATAAGGGGGAGCTGGTAGGAAGCTATCCCCTGACAATAGCTTGGTTGGAGCCGGAGCTCACAATAGAGAACTCCACTCTACTCATAGAGAACAGAAACCCAGTTCCTCTTCGCATAATGAACTCCACTGTTTATTACATGAACTCGACTGCTTATTACGGCTCCCCCCTCATGGTAGAGAAGCTAATCCTCTTAAATGAAACTATGCTGCCCCCAATGGGCATCCTCAGAGAGACGATAACTCCTAAATACAACTACGCATACGTTGAAGTCTTCTACGAATATAGAAATCAAACGGTGAGGTGGGTTGGAAAAGTTCAGTTCTCCTGAGTCGCTGAGGATCTGGAGGCTCTTAGCAGGGGTCTCCCTGGACTTATACGGGATCCTTCTCCTGCTTTCTCTGGTTCTTCCGATCTACGAGCTGAAGGGTCCAATAGAGGGGAGCATCTCTCTTCTCCGGTACAATGTCTACCTCTACGGAACTCCAATACATGTAGACGCCCTGGATAGAGCATCCCTCCTCTCCATCCCCCTCCTCGCAGTCGCGCTAGCCTCCCTCATCCTTGGATCTCTATTGATCCTGCAATCTTTCAAAAGAGAATCTAAACCAATATTAATGAGGATATCCTTCGCCCTCTCTCTAGCTTTCCCTTCTGTTTCAGCCCTCGCTTACCTCTCCAGGCTCGTTCTCGTGGGAGAAGCGATGAGGGAAATACCTTCAGATTTGGGAAGCGTGACTTCAGCGGGAATTCTGATAACGAGCCCCGTCCAAATATTCCAGGGACCAGCTCTGCCCCTTCTTTCACCTCTCCTCTCCATATTTCCCCCAGTTATAGTGATGTCTCTCACTGCTGTCAGCGCTTACCTCAATGTATATTCATTTTTAGAGAAGGATCTGCATGGTAAGAGAACTTCGGAGACAACAGTCCATTCCTGACCCCTTCCCTTATCGCCTCTCTATACTCTATGACCCTCGGACCTTTCCTCACTACTCTGGCCTCTATCTTCTCCCCCTCTTTCACGACCATCTCCCTCTCCCCATCGAAGGCCAATACGGAAGGGGAAGTCTCCATAACGACACTTTCTCCCTCTCTCAACCTCTTCCTCTCCCTTACCTTCACACTCTTCAGGGCTCCCGGAGCTATTGGAGCAATGACTTCTTCTCCCTCTTCGCCAACTGAAACGTAAGCCCCTCCATCATCTCTCTCCCCAATTTCGAAGAAGCTCCCAGGTATTGAGCTGAGCCCTATGTTATATGGAGCGCACACCGAGGCAACTATCTCTCTCACGAGCTCCATCCTCCAAACAGCTCTCGACCCCACGAACTGGTGCAGCGTTGCGCTCGCCTCAACTAGCGCTATATCCTCAAGCTTTCCATCCCTCAGTATTTCAACCCTCTTCGATCTGAATGATACCCTATTGGGGTCTGCTGCCCCGAGGGCTACGGCCCCGACCGCTAAAGCAGCTATTGTGGCTTCAATCATGAACGGAAAGACGTTGTTTGTTCCGGTCGAAATCGGCAAGAGCGGCTCATCTATCTCGCTCTTCGCTATGACTCTGTTCGTTCCATCCCCTCCTATGCTTATCATCGCGCTTACGTTCCCTTTCATCATCTCCGATGCTCTGAGAGTATCCGTCCAGTCCCCATTGACGTGCATCTCCAAGAACTCCACCCTCATTCTCGGCTTTTGAGGAAGGAGAGAGAGGGCCCTCTCTGCTATACCGAAGGTCTCGGGCATGACCAGCATCTCCTCCACTCCCATAGCATCGAGAGTTGCGATTATCCTCCTGACCATGTTGGCCTTCTCAACATTGTCTATGACGCTGGCGTGCGCCACCAGCCTCCTTATATCCCTTCCAGAAGCAGGGTTGGCTATGAGCCCAACAGGCTTCCCCAAAGCTATTCCCTCACCAGGACCGTTATCGCTGCGACGGCTATGATCATTTCATCTCCTCTGTCCCCAAGATCCTCGGACTTGATGCACCTGGTGCTCAAACCTCCCTCCCTGACTTCCACTCCCAGCAATCTGTAGCACTCTCCTCCAGGGAGAGCTTTCGCAATCTCTTCCTTCTCAACTGCACTGCTGTGCGGAACTCCGATCTCAACGTAAACAGCGAACTCCTTGCCTCTCTCCATGAGGTAGGGGATGCAGACCCTGGAAATCGCATCCTTAACCGCTTTAATCGCTGCCTTCGTCGGGTTCTGTCCGTGCTGGTCTATACCAATTCCAGTCTCTACCAACAACCTCTTGTAATCACTTCTCTCCGCTCCACTTCACCTCTGCTGGGTTCTCGATGTAGTGCTTTATTCTGCCGAGGAACCTCGCTGCTGGGGCACCGTCGTTTATCCTGTGGTCGAACGTGAGGGAGAGGAAGCTGAACTTCTTCCAAGCGATTCCTCCTCCCTAGCCTTTCACAGGCTTCTCGAAAGTTGCGTTGACCCCTAGTATAGCGACCTGGGGTGGATTTATTATCGGATTGAAAGTGCTCACCCCCAGCATCCCGAGATTAGTAATGGTGAAAGTTCCCCCAACTATATCCTTCTCCTTGAGCATTCCCTTCCTCGCCCTCTCCGCTACAGCCTCGAACTCGCTGTTGAGCTCGAATATGTCCCTCTTATCCACCTTCCTCACGACTGGAGTGAAGAGTCCCAACGGTGAGTCTACAGCGAAAGCTAAGTTCACATCTTCATATATCGTGATCTCGCTACCATCGAAAGTTGCATTGAAGGTGGGGAAATCCTTGAGTGCCGAAGCCACACATTTCCCAATCATCATCGTAATAGAAGGGGCTTCCTTTCTCTCGCCTTTCAACTTCTCCCTCAGACCCAAGAGCTCCTCCATCGATACCTCCATGTTGAGGGTAACATGTACTGCTTGGCTATAGCTCTTGTAGAGGTTCTGCGCTATGGTCTTCCTCAGACCAATGAACTTCTTCTTCTCCTTCACCTTCGGGAGGAATGTCTCAGCAATGAACTTCTCCAGGCTCTCCCTGTCGAACTTTCCGTACTTCGCTTTTACTTCTTCTTCCTGTACGTCGTACTGCTCCAGGATGAACTTCAGCTCCTCTGAACCAACCTCTCCCATTTGAGCTCACTTCTTCTCTATTATGGCGATTACCTCCCCCAC
>POCB01000105.1 GCA_002899805.1 Fervidicoccus sp. | reverse complement strand
ACTACAGGGGATCCATTGGCTACCATCGGCGGAAAATAGATCATCAAGAATTCGACTGTTATCTGCATGAGATCCATTCGAAACCTCCTCTTTCCAATTTATATTCTCCAAAGAATTTTCCTCCAACTTCTACTTTACCCTCCCTTTTCCATCCTCTTCTCGTGAGCCTAACCATTACCGTGGAGTAATGCTTCAGTGCCTCTTCTCCGCTCGGTATGTCCCCAGACAAGCTTACCTGAGCCGTAGCAAGTACCATCGCTCTCTCTGATAAACTCTTGAGCAACGAACAGATGAATAGAAAAGCACGGAAAGCTGCTTCTATATTATAAGATGCGGACATTCTGAATATGCTGTTGACACTATCTACAACGATGAGCTCTTTGGAACCCCAGACTTTTAGTATATCAAGTATGATCCCCCATTCATCGGAATCGTCCGAAAATTCTATTTCTGAAGGTACACCCACTTGGATCGCTCTCTCATAAGTGGGGTTCCCCTCAGTATTGATGTAAAGAGTTCTCTTTCCAATTAAACCTGCTAGCGTCAACGAGAGAGAAGTCTTTCCGACACCTGCCTCCCCATATACTACTGCGAATCCCTTTCCACTGGGAAAGATCTCCCTCATCAGAATTTCCCAGCATTCTCTCTGCTCTACCATTGCGAAATCTCTCTCTAGAAAAAATCTAATAAAATGAATATAACCTTAATTGTAGTAGGAATTATGATGAGAGTATATGGCCTTGAAGAAGAAATTGGTATTGGCTGTTGTCAACCCCCAGAGCTTTTATCTCCTAGCTGAAAAAATGAGGGAGATAGATATAAAATTTGAGGTACCTCCTTCTATGCCGTTTTTATGCTCTCCCAATGAGGTAGTTCTCTATGACGAAAGAAGCACAAACCTAGTGACGGGTAATTGCGAGAAACTTCTCGTTACTGACACAGGAAAAAAATATGTAATGAGCCTCTTTCCGAGGCTAGCCGGAAAAGAGATGTTTGAGGAAATTGCCGTCGGCATAGACCTGGGTTCAATTTCGGCGTTCATTGTAGTCGGCGATGGCTCACTTCTAATGAAAGGTAAAGTCCCCACTGAATCGCTTGGAGAAACGATCAAAGAAATCTCATCCATTCCTCACGAAAAAATGATTGTCAGAGTCGGAAGCTGGAACGAAACAGAAGAACTCTGGGGAATAGTTGCTGATATTGTCTCCTCAACAGACGCCTCAGTAGAAGTGGTCGATGAGCATGGAACTACGAGGGGCTCTCTCGAAGAAGAAAAGGATCCAGACATAAGAGCTGCTAAAGCTATCCTTAAGAGGATGAAACTGGGATGAACTTCAATGCAGAAAATAGCCCAAGATATCTTTGGATTAAAGGACCAGCAAACCTAACAGTCGAAAGCGGAACCATTGAAATAAACGGAGCAGAATTCACCAGTGGAGAGAAGGTGCTGATCCATGCGAGCAGAAGCTATATCATGAAACTTTTTCCGAACAGCAATATTTCCTTAGTCGGAGGGTATTTGTCCCAAGTTGATGGAGCTGGGAGAGAGGAAGTGGAGACTTATGAAGAATGGAAGAAAAAAGCCCAGGAGATCTTGGATTCATGTACAACTAGGAAATGCAGGATAGCCATTGTAGGAGAAGCGGACAGCGGAAAGACTTCTTTTGCCGCCATGCTTGGGAATTCTTTTCTGAAAAAGGGAGAAATTGCTGGCTTACTCGATGCAGACCCAGGACAAAATACCATAGGGTTGCCGGGATTTCTTGCCATAGGAAATTATAGCTGGAAAAGCATCTGGCCTAGGGAAATTGGTTGGGAGAAACTCTTCTTTCTGGGAAGACTGTCGCCGGCTGGCCTTGAAAGTGAAGTAATATTGGGAGCAATGAAGCTTGCTCGATCCCTCGGTGACTCTCACATCATAATTGATACCGATGGCTGGTTTTCAGGTATAAGGGCTGAAATCTACAAATATAGAATGGTCAACAGCTTGACGCCTGATTTTTGTGTTATGGTCGGAGAAAAAGACGAGAAACATGCAACATTCGAAAAGCTAGTGAGGGGAGAGACCGAATTAGTTAAATTAAGAAGCCCCCCAAGAAGAGCTGTGAGAAATAAAGAAGAAAGGAAACTAATAAAAGGAGATAAATTCATTTCCCTTCTCAATTCTTCATTAACGCGAACGATCGATTTGAATTCAACTCCTCTACTCAGCTGGTATTCTTCTCCCTTCTCAGCTACATCAGGAGAGAAAAATACATCAGACGAAAACCAGGTCATCTCGCCTGAATTGTTCTCAGAGGCAGATCTGAAGGGAAGGGTGTGTGCCCTAGTATCCCCAGATGGATGGGCAGGAGGAGCAGGAGTGGTGGATGGTGTTAGAGGCAAAAAAGAACTTTTGGTGAAAACCGATTATACTGGCGAAATCAAATCAGTTCAAATAGGTTATATAAAGCTTGAAAATAACAGATTGTTTGAGCTATTACCCAGAGGTGTAGCCGTTGGCACGAGAACTAAGACTGGAGCAGGCTTATACAAAGATAAAAGAAAAGTTTGAAGACAGAGTAAAGTTATATGATGAAGAATACGAAATTCCACTTATTATAAAGAAAGAACAGGGAAGGAGGGCTGTTCTTGTAAGAGGGAAAAGATCTTCCCCCCTCATAGTTTCAAACTTATTCGAAACAAGACAAAAGATGCTTGAGGTATTCGGTCTATCACGAATGGAAGAGCTTTACGATTTGGTCACTAGAAGCACCACTGAAGAAAGCAGAGCGTTCATCTATGAAAAATTTGAAGATTACTATGAGAGAGCTCAATTAGGATTCGACTCTCTCGGCGCTCTCAAGTATTATGAAAAGGATGGAGGCTACTACTATACTTCTTCTATTGTGGTTATTGAGACCGAAAAGTCACATAATGCGAGCATTCACAGGATAAAGGTGATAGATTCAAAAAGGGCCGTTGCTAGGATTGTTCCTAGGCATCTATACAGAGTATATGAAGACAGGGTGAAGAAAGGAGAAAATACACCCATAACAATTCTGATTGGAACCCACCCAATAGTTGAGCTTACAGCATCTATTTCCCCTCCATTCAACGAGTTCGAATTTACGCTAATTCCAAACTTCACTGGAGAAAAGGTGAAGATGGTTAAAAGCCCGCTACATGGCAATCCAGTTCCTTTGGGAACATCCTACGTAGTTGAGGCAGAAATAACTGCTGAACTCATAGAAGAAGGACCGTTTGTCGATATAATGGGGACATATGACAGGGTTAGAAAGCAACCTCTGATCCTGATCAAGGGCATTTGGGCGTTGATTGACGGAGAAAAAATGAGCCATGCAATTCTCCCGGGTGGTGGAGAACACCAGCTGTTGATGGGAATAAGCAGGGAAGCCCAGATTTGGAAGTCCGTGAGCTCAGCCGTTCCGAAAGTGCATAAAGTCAGGCTCACTCCAGCAAGTGGGGGATGGTTGCACGCTGTTATTTCTATTGAAAAGAATCACGAAGAAGACGGCAAAAATGCTATACTTGCCGCATTTGGAGCTCATCCTAGCCTTAAGCACGTTGTAGTAGTAGATTCTGATGTGGATCCGGATGATCCATTGCAGGTGGAATGGGCGATTGCCACCAGATTCCAGGCCGATGAAGATCTTATCATAGTTAAAAAGGCGAGAGGATCAACTTTAGACCCGAGCGCAAATGATGGGACAACATCCAAAATGGGCCTGGACGCTACAAAACCAATTTCTGCTCCAGCCATCTTCGAGAGAGCTAAGATCCCCGGTGAGTGAAGTTTGTACCTCACTAAAGAAGAAGAGGAAATGTTGAGCGGAAAGTATGGAGAAATAATCTCATCTGCTCTTAAAGTCATAGTGAAAGTAGGAGAATCACTTGGAGCTGAAAAGTTGGTCGAAATTCCTCATGCTCACGTTTCCGGGCTCTCCTATATGACAATTGGAGACGCTGGTCTGACCTTCTTGAAATCCTTTGCTGAAAGGGGAGCGAGAGTTCGAGTTTTTTCTACCGTGAATCCGATTGGAATGGACATGGAACTTTGGAAGAGAATGGGGATTTCAGAGGAGTTTTCGAAGAAACAGAAAGAAATAGTGGAAGCGATCCTGTCCATGGGATTTGAACCCACGTTTACATGTACACCCTACCTAATTAGGAAACCATTGTTCAGGGAGCATCTTGCTTGGGGAGAGAGCAGCGCTATAGCAATGGCTAACACATACTATGGCGCGAGAACAAATAGAGAAGGCGGACCTCTGGCCCTAATGAGCGCCCTAACAGGTAGAACTTATTATGCAGGGCTTCATTTAGATGAAAACAGAGTTCCGACACACGAATTGATACTAGAAGAAGGGATTCAGCTCAACGACCCAGCTTTTGCAGGAGCACTCGGCTATGTGGTGGGAGAAAAGATCCGAAACGGGATCCCACTAATTAAAGGAGCGAAGATGAGCTTCGAGACTGTTAAGTCGTATACTGCTGCAGCAGCGGCAAGTGGAGACATCGCTCTTTCTTACATAGAAGGCATCACTCCCGATTATGATTGGGCCATCGGGGAGGCAGAACACCTAGAGAAGGTTCCAATAGAAAAGAGAGAGATCGAGAAAATGATAAGCCTGAAGGGAGATATAGAGGTCGATGCTATATTCGTTGGTTGTCCTCATGCCGATATGGACGAAGTCTTAGAGCTCTATAGCATATTGTCGAAGTGCGGCAAGCTGAGAATACCTATATGGATTTCTACTTCTAGAAGCACCTATGAGAAACTGAAAGAACTGGGAGTAATTGAGAGACTAGAGTCCATTGGAGCAGTCGTGATAAGGGATACTTGTCCCGTGGTCTCTCCACTTATCGCATCCAAATTCAAATCGGTTGCGGTAACAAGTGCGAAAGGTTTCTTCTATATTCCAAAGATGCATGGAACTCGAGCAGTAATCATTCCTTTCCGCAGAATAGGTGAGATAGCATGCAAGAGAAGGAGATAAAAGTTAAGATTATCCATGGAAAAAGCGCAGAAGGAGATATTCTAGCTTATCCTAATCCCATCTCCTTCCTTGGTGAAGTCGATCCGAAGAGAGGAGTCATTCTGGGGATAGGAAGAGAGGAGCTCAGCTTGAGGGGAAAAGTCCTGATCTTCCCCAACACACGCGGAAGCACAGTAGGTAGCTATGTTCTATATGCATTGAGATACTACGGCAATGCTCCTTCAGCTATAGTAGTTAGCAAAGCCGAACCGATCTTGATTGTGGGAGCAGTGCTGGCAGACATACCATTGGCGGAGGGAGTAGATTCAAAGAGCATAGAAGAAGCATCTAAGTTCAAGAAAGCCGTGTTAGATGCTGAAAGGAGTGTTCTGAGATTGTTTCCCTGACTTTCCCCTCACTCCTTCTTCCCTTCTTTCTTCAACATTCTCAACCTTTCTATTACTTCCAGCCATCCTGCTATTGCCCTTGAGAGCTTAAGATCCTCGTCATAGGAGGAAGTCCTTCCAATATCTTCAGAAAGCATATCCAATTGCTTGAGTATCTTCTCCTCTATTTTTGCAAATAGA
>POCB01000250.1 GCA_002899805.1 Fervidicoccus sp. | reverse complement strand
ATGCTCTCAAGGGAAACATATCCACAGCTGTGAGCGACGAGAACTTCCTGAAGCTGGCGGTTCTCATGAAGGTGATTGGGGACAAAGCATTTACCTCCTTTACAAGTCTCTTATCAATGACTGATGAATTGTTTGAGAGAATAGATCTCCACAAGGGACTGGTGAGCCTCAAGCTGAGAGACCCATCAGCAATAAAGATCTTCGCAGACCTAAGAGACAGAGCAAAGAGCAATGACGCAAAAGAATTCTACAATACACTAGTCATTGCTTCTGTAATGACTCTCCAGCCATCTCCACAAGATGTTGACTGTATACTAGGCAAAGCAATAAAGACGGGAGGAACACCCGGGACAGGACCGGTTTCGGAGAAGGGTGCGAAAGCAAGATAAACCACACAGCTGTGGGCTAAGGAGAACCTTTTTATCTTTTCATACAATATCCTTTTTATCTAAGGGATCTATTGTATGCCTAGTTCTCTGAGTCAGCTTTTCTCCAAGGCATATGAGCTTGTGAAAGTCTCGGAGAAACATGATCGTGTTCTGCCAATCATCTTTGCCTTTGTTCCATTAATTGCTGTTTTCTCCAGCTACATGATTCTTTTCGTCGGCTTCTACGTAGCCTTTGTTTTTAACCCAGATATTTTTGTTGGTGTCGTAGTAGCTTTCTTTGCTCTTATTCTGTTCTCTGTTGCTTTCTCTCTATACATCACCTATGTTCTTATTAGGAGGAGGAATGAGCACTTCAGGAGGTCTGTTGAGTTCTTTAGTGCTGTGTCGGAGATCTCTTCTGCTCTTGGCTTCAAGAGATCTGCTTCTATAAGAGAGAGGCTTAGGGATCTAGCGTCTGTGTCAGGGTTCAGGAGAGCTGTTCTAAACACTGTTCTCTCGATCATCCCGTTCTACTCTATCTACATATATCATTTTCTTAACAGAGATTTCCACAAGCACTCTGAGAAGGAGCTACTCATACTAAGAGAATTGCTTGATGAGTTGAGGGAGTATGCGGTGAGTAGCCAGGGGCAACACACTATACCTCATCAGCTTTTTCATGAGATAGACACCTTCGGTGTTGTTGAGAAGAGGAGCACAGCACTCTACACCGTTGCGACGATCTTCACATTCGGGATATTCGCAATATACTGGCTGTACACATTGGTGAATGACCCGAACAAGCACTTTGAGAAGCACAAAGCTGTGGATAAGGTGGTTGTTCAATCACTTGAGGCAGTCGCTAGAGGAAGAGGTCTTCTGTAGTGCTTGGTTGAGGATGTTCTTGGTCAAAAATATATTTCTTATTTCCTAATTCTTATTAGGATGATATTGTGATTGCTGAGAGAGAGGTTTCTGGTGCCGGCGGATCCACTGCCTTAGCTATGTGCCAGGTATATGATTCTTTGCCTGATGACGTTAAGGCTCAGATTGTTTTTCGTGTTGCCCTGGTTAAGCTTGATCAGATAATGTCTTCATCTTCTGGGGATAGGGACAAGCTCTTCTACGCCTACAGCTTCCTCGACTCACTAGTCTCCTCCGGCTTCAGAGACGATAGATTCGTTAAGCTAAGGGACTACGTGGGTTCTGTAATAAGTGTTTACTCTGTTCTTGACACAGTTGCTAAGGTTCTGAGTAATCCGGTGAATAATATTGATGATGCTGAGAAAACAGTCTCCAATGCTCACTCAACTCTTAAGTCAATTATTGATTCCCCCGCCTTCAACACCTATGCTAGTGAGGATCTCAAGGGGTTTGTAAGAGGTGTTTACCAAGACCTTGATCTTGTTCTCAGGAGCGGTTTCTTCGGCTCTCTCAGGGATCTTATCGACCTAGCTAATAAGAGAATTGGCGAGATTAATTCTCTTGTTAGTGAGCTCAGGAATGTTCAGTCCATTGATAGGATGAGGGAGATCTCCTCCAAGATATGGTATCTCTCTGCCAAGGCTGTCTCCGACATCTCCTCCCGTGCCTCCAGCCTAGACGCCTCTCTTGCTACGCTGGCTACTTCTGCCAAGACTAGCTACGTGGCTAATCTAATCAACGCCACCAGAGACTCTCTCTCTAATGCTGTGTCTAGGGCGAAGGCTCTGTTCTCTGACTTCAATAAGTTCGGCTATGTTGTTAATGGGTTCTCTGAGAACATCGGTAACTTGGTTGGTCTCGTCTCCTCTGTTGGTTCTGATGACAAGCATCTTCTCGGGAACCCTGAGTTCTATAGGTACGTGATTAATCAGATTGTTAATGCACTTAATTTCTACAGGTTTTCTCAGCAGGCTGTTTCCTCAATAAGTGATCAGGGTCTTCGCCAAGCCTCCTCATCTGTTCTAGAGACATACATCCAGAATCTGCGTGATATGAAGAGGAGCCTTGGTAAAGGGGATATTAGGTGGATTGATGTCTTTGACGAGGCTGAGAAGCAGGCGATGGTTCAGCTTGGTGTGTCAAAAGCTGATGTGTGGAAGGACTTCTACAACCAGGCTAAGGATTTCTTCGCTAAGTACGGCTTCTTTATTCCTCCAGAGCTTCGGGAGGCTCTCTCAATTCTCTACACTGCTCTGTCGGCACTTGACATGGAGTTAACGAAGATCCTTAACTCAGTCTATGAGTTCACTAAGACCCAGCTAAGCAACTCTCAGCTGTCTCTAGCGGACAAGATCTACTACGGTGTAGGCGTGTTCTCGGTAGGTGTGATTGACTCTGTATCAATAATCTTTAGACCACAGACTTTCCAGAGAATGATTCAGGGGATCTCGGAGGCTCTGAGAGGAGGAGCCGAGAACATTGCGAAGAAAGGTTTAGCAGGCTTGGCGGAGGATCTTGTGGCTGTGGGGCAGATGCTCTGTGGCTCAATAGATAAGTGCCTGTACACAGCTGGGAACCTGGCTGGAGCTATTCTCGTAGGAAAAGCTGTTGGTAAAATTCCTGCACCAGCCAGTATCCGTGCTCTAGTTGCTGATATTGTTCTTGGGGACCCTGTCTCGCCTTTCCTCAGGCTAATTAAGTTCCCGAGGGTTCTTGAGGAGGCTAGGGTGTTTGTTTCTGAGAGAGCTGGTAGAGTGATTGAGAACAGTAAGTTGTTTGGTCTTGAGAGAACTGTTGAGAATATTGAGAAATACGCTCTTCAGCGTCTTGGGGAAACTGCTTATGTTAGGAGAATGCTTGATTCTTTGAAGAGAGACTTCTCAGAGATCCTAAAGAAGAGCGGTTCTGTTGCGGACTCCATTAACTACCTGAGGGAGCTTGTTGCGAAGTATGGTTTGGAGGGTCTCAGGGTTAGAGCTGTTGAGCTGATGAATCTGTTTGACAGGGTTCTTCCCAAGACTCTTGATCCACGAACACTAGTTGATATGCTGAGAGTTGATTACAGCAAGACTCTTGTCCCGAGAATATCTTCTGAGAGTATTGTTAGATCTATACCAGGTGTTAATGTTAGGTTCACGCTGTTCAAGTATGAGCCTGTTAAGGTGGTTCCTGTCCCGAGACCAGGTCTCGAAATGGTTGCTTTGCCTGCTAAGGTTGGTGAAGTGGTTAAGTCTATTTCGTCTAGGGTCTCTGTCGAGACTTCTTCTGCGAAGCTTCTTGAGTCAGTAAAGAGACTGGGCAGACTTGAGTTCTCGATTAAGTCTCTTGAGGAGTTCAGGTCTGGTTTTGAGAGATTATCGGACTTCGTTAAGGATGTGTCGAGACTTGGTTCAAGGGAGACTGCTGAGCTTGCGTCGAGAGTTGCTGAGGCTATTAAATCTGTCCCTGACGTAGCCAAGATGAGGGAAATGGTCAGCATCATGAGAGAGGAGCTGGCTAAATACGCTAAGGAGAGAGCTGTTGCTGAGAAGCCTGCTGAGGTTGCTAAGGCTGAGGCTACGGAGTCTCTCGGGTCTAAACTGATCAGCTTCATTGAGTCTAATAGAGAGGCTCTTGAGAAGTTCATATCCAGGGAGAGGCTCAATGAATTCATTAGATCTATTGAGAAAGCTTCTTCCCCAGAGGAGATCCTCAGAGAGTTTGAGAGAAGGATCTTCCCAGAGATTGATAAGGCACTAACCAGTATTGGGCTCGGTGTTGCGAGAGATGTTCAGGATCTGTTGATAAGGTTCTCTAAGGAGCCTGCCATAGCCAATTTGTTCAGGACTGTTCTGAGCAAGCTTGATGAGCATGTTAGGGCTTATGTGGAGAAGGCTCCTCTGTTCACTGTTCCTGGCGAGGTCAGGGCGTTCTTCAGTAAATACAAGAATGATATCCTGAGCTTCATCACGGATCCTGGGAAGAGGTCTTTTACCGAGAAGGTGATTGACCAGATAGTGTCTAGTGGCAGGGTAAGTTTCTCTGACCTGATCAAGCTGGGGGACGTTCTTGCTGAGATTTCTCCGAGGCTTGCTGGCATCACTGAGGTATCGTCTGTTCTCAGGACACTGTCATCATCGCTGAATGAGTTGCTGAGGTCTGTTGAGGGAACCCCTGTCTATGGGATTGTTAAGTCTGCTGGGGACAGGATCTATGAGATTGCTTCGAGGATCAGTGAGAGAGGTGTTGTTGAGAGAGCTGTTGCTGTCGAGGGCTTGTCGAGGCTTCAGAGAGAGTATTTATCAACTATATCACGTATTGTTGAGGAGATTAATCCGTCGCTGGCTGACAGGCTCAGGTCTGTTTCCTCGGAGCTTGAGAAGTCTCTTGCTAAGGGTGTTGTTGATGAGTCTCTTGTTAAGAGTTTCTTGGATGTTCTGGGGGACGTGTCTAAGGAGCTGAAGAGGCTTGGGGTAGTTACTCCTGAGTGGAAGGCTTCTCTGCTCGACTTCCTCCAGAAGCTTGGCTCTGTGATCAACAAAGATGCTAAGCTGGGGAGATTGTTCTCGAAGCTTGCTGACGAGATCTACGCCTCAGTAAGCGAGCTCAAGACAACTAGTGAGGGATGGGGCTTCCTGGACCTTAGGCTGTCGAGGGAGTCAGGTATCCTGGTTACTGTGCCGAGGGAGATCAGGGATAGGCTGAGGGAGCTCTTCACCAGAGGCTCATCAGTTAAGACAGTTAATATAGGAGGTGTCGAGGTCAGGCTTGGAAGAGAGATATCTTTTGACCCGAGCAGGAGGGTGCTCACTGTAAGGTACAGGCTCACGTACCCAGGAGATAGATTTGTTGAGTTCGGCTTCTCGATACGTTCTGAGGGAGGAGAGATATTCAGGCAGGTCTACGCCTATGTTGACCCGAGACTTACGCAGGTGATGGAGGAGGCTAGGGCTGGTAAACCAATTTCTCCAGAGGATCTTGCTACGATTAGGTCTATTGAGCAACTTATCAAGAACCCGTTTAATTTGGTAAGAGAGTTTGACCCAGATGTGTCGTTGCTTGAGCACACAGCTGTGGTTGACTCCAGAGGAGTGAGCTGGAGCCTCGGGGATCTCCTGAAATCTGCTGCGTCAATGCTCTACGGCGTCTCTATCTCTATTCCTAAGAACATCCCTGTGGAGTCTCAGTATCTTCTTGCGGAGTCTCTGTCAGCTCCTAAGGAGCCTATCATCAATGCTCTGAGAGGAGTCTCGTCCCCTGCTCCGGAGGGTCTTGCTCAATTCGTGTCTGAGAAAGGCTATGTGCCGGTGGCTTATCTTAACCCTGACCTCTTCGCCTCCGCAGTGATTCTCCCAGCACTCTCCGACCTGCTTAGTAAGAACACTGACTTGCTTAAGAGAGTAACTGGGTTCCTGAGAGGCTTCATCAACAGGAACAGGGATGTGATTACTGAGGCG
>POCB01000103.1 GCA_002899805.1 Fervidicoccus sp. | reverse complement strand
CACGGGCGAAGCCTTTCCCAGAAAGAGCTCCCAAACACGTGGGATCAACTAAAGAGAGGATCCCGATAGCTAAATTCACCACCCCCGAGCTCCTCGGAGAATATCTGAGAAGAGTGGAGAGGAGCCTCTCCAGGCTAAGCAAGCTGGTCATCGTTATCAACCCCCTGCTTGGGGAGCCAGCAACTACTCCAAGGGATAGAGAGTGGTGCTCTTCTCACTGCAATCCAAGCAATAACCAATTGGATGAGATAGCTGAAAGTGTGAAAAAGCTCGGCTTCAAGGTCAAGATCAAGAAGTGGGTCCTGGGCTGAGAAATGATGCAAAAGATGTGGAAAAGCTATAATTCTTTATCCTTTCATGGGGCGATATTTCTCTGGTTGCTCTTCTTTGTTTTGTGTGAAAACGTTCAGCTTATAGTCCCATTTCACAGCTGTATGGAGCTCTCGAAAATTTCTTTCAATGATCGATCATAAGATCCCCGGTAGAAAGTACAACAAGAGAGAAATTTTTTCTCGCTGTTTTTCAGAGTAACATCCTATCCAAGATGAGAGAGGAATAATAAGATGGTAGAAGGAATCGAGACTGCGCATGGTAGCTTGGATTTAGAAGGGCTGGTAAAGGAGAAGCCGATCGCTGCGTGTGTCATTAGTTCAACGCTCACATCTACAATACCGAATATATCGTTAGCAGGAGAGATATCCATAGCAACCCTTTTCACTCCCGCTCTCGATGTAGAATACGTCTTCCATGGAAAGCCCATGAGCATAGATATTATTCCAACCACTCCCAGCGGGATACCAACTCCAGCTCTCATAACAAGAGTAGCGCTCCAGCTCTCAGGGATCCCCTTCATAGCAGTTGATTCAGGTTCATATATTGAACCCAGGATTCCCTTCATTGCCTTGCCGAGTAGGAGGGTCGGGGGGAAGATAAATGAGGAGGAAGCTCTCCCGAGAGGCACTTCGAGGAAGCTCTTTCTCGAGGCGAAGAGTCTGGGAAAAGTCCTCGGATCCCTCTCGAGAGTCGTCATGGTCGGAGAGAGCATGCCTGGTGGAACTACGACTGCCCTCTCCATACTGAGAGCCCTCGGAATAGGCGATTACAACTCCACGAGCAGCTCCTCGAATATTAATCCTGTAGATATGAAGAAGAAGGTGGTGGAAAGAGCCTTAGAGAGGGCGAGAGGGGTGAGCGATCCCTTCGAGATAAATGATATCGCTGGAGATCCTCTGCACATATCTGTAGCAGGTATGGCAGTCGGGATATTGAGTGCAAACAGCTACGCGATACTTGCTGGAGGAACTCAGATGCTCGCAGCTCTGGCATTGATGAAGTCCTCGGGTGAGAGCTTCAATGAAGAGAGAGTGGCAATAGCGACGACGAGATGGGTCTACGAAGATAGGGGAGAGGAAATGGTCAAGATAGTGAAAAGGATATCGCCGGGATCATCGATCCTCTATATAAACTTGAACTTCTCGGATTCTCCTTTCGAAGGTCTCAGAGCGTTCGAGAAAGGCTTCGTGAAAGAGGGGGTGGGAGCAGGAGGGGCATCGATGCTCGCCATCTCGAGAGGAGTGAGTATGGAAGGTCTGAAGGCATCTATTTATAAGGAGTATGAGAGTCTCATAGAGAGAAAGTGAGGCTCTATGGCAAAGGTAATTGGTGAGAGCAGCGACTTCCTTCTCATAGATCTCGAAGGAGAGCTCATGTCTCTCTCTACTTCAGGCTGCCCGAAGGTATATGAAAGAGCGAGATATTTAGCCTTCAAGAGGGTGCCGAAAGACTTCGAGCATGTTGATCTAGATGAATACTGCAGAGAGGTATCGAGGAGCCTCGGAGTTGATATCGAGGAAACAGTCCTTTTCTTCACTGCAGTGGACCTGAGGAAATACTCGAAGGGATCATACAGCCATAGAGGAGTGAAAGCTGAGGCGTTCGTAACCTATGGCGTTGACTCACCATCATGCTTCGAGGAAAGAAGGCGGGAAATTGGGACGATAAACGTCGCAGTAATAGTAGAGAAGCCCATGAGCAGGGTTGGGCTCCTCGATCTCTTCAGGACAGTCTCTGAGATAAAGGGCATGTCGATATCGCTCGGAGGTCCTATGTGCCCCTCTCATTCCTCAGTAGGAACGGCATCCGACGCAACAATGGTAGCATCTCCTCAAGGCGATGAGAGTTTTGGTGGGATAGCTACGGATGTAGGCATCTCTGCTTCTCTAGCGCTTCTCGAGGCGATCTCCCAGCAAATTGCATCGATGCCCCTCAAAGAATACATGGCGAAAACGCTTGGGTTCGGAGAATTCGATGAGCTCACCGAAATGGCGATGAGAGCTTACAGAAAGGCCCCTCTGCCTTCGATCAGCGATGAGCAAGCTAAGAGGGAGATAGCTGAAGAAATGATCTCTCTAGTGAAGGATCCCAACTTGAGGATAATTGTGAGGAGCGCAAGGCTCGCAGAATCTTTCCTCTCCTTGAAACTCTTCCCAGGTCGGGAAATAGAGGAGTATATGGGCGATTCTCCGGGAATAATAGCCGATGAGGTCATTGGAAAGGCCATTGCTGAGTACATAAACGGATTCAGGGGACTCCTCGCGTACAGTTGGATAGATAGGATGAAGGATGAAGATGATGAACTCGAGAAGATCGGAGAACTTCCTCCCATGACCGATGACGTTGTGGGAGCGCTGATAGGAGGAGCGCTGAGCAGAATATACGATAGATATTCGAGGAAGTGATCACATGGATATTATAATCATGGCTGGGGGCAGGGGATCAAGGCTAGGAGGTCTGAAGAAGCCCTTCCTCAGCATATGCGAGAGAAGAGCGATAGATGTGGCTATAGATGTGGCTTTGAGACTCAAAGATAGAGGAGAGGTATATGTGTGCTTGAAGATGGAAGATGTGGGCAAATTGGAGGAGAGAGAGGGAGTGAAAATTGTGGAGTGCCCTGGCTCAGGGTATGTCGAAGACCTCTCTCTCATGCTCAAGAGGGTCACCTTCCCATCTCTCGTCCTCCCAGCAGATATGCCCTTCCTCACTTGCGACATCGTGAAGAGGTTCCTCGACCTAGCTTCAAATGAAGCCGCGGATGTGGTAACTCTCGTGAAGGTCAGGGGAGAATCGAGAGAGGAGACTGGCATATCCATTTTCAGAAAAGAGGGGGGTAGCTGGAAAAACGTTTACATGGAGGAGGAAAAGGAACTAATAGATATAGATACTCCCGAGGAGTTGAAGAGGGCGATGAAGATATGCGCTTCCATGGAGGAAATGAGAGGGCAAAGATAGACTTCAGCGTTAACCTGAACCCTATCGGTCCCCCTCCTCGGGCATATGAGATAGCGACGAATTGCTTGAAGGGTGGAGTTCTGGAGAGGTATCCCGATTATAATTATAGGAACCTCAAGAGAGCGATCTCTGAGTTCTACAAGTTCGATGGTGCTTCCCTGGTCCCAACAGCAGGCGGCGGAGAGGCGATAAATCTCGCTATATTCGCTTTTAAACCTAGAAGGATCGCCATTGTGGAGCCATCATATGGGGAGTACGAGGATTTGGCGAGAGCTCTCGGGATAGAGTACAGCCCAATTTTCTACAGGAGGGATTCGAAGGGGTTCTACTTGGAGTTATCAGACCTGGAGAGCACATGCAAAAGAGAAGATGCCCTCATAGTCATAACGAACCCGAACAACCCTCTTGGATTATATGTTGATAGAAGAAGAATTTACGAATCTCTCTCAAGATGCGAAGCGAAAGTGATGGTCGATGAAGCCTACAGAGAGCTGTGCAATAGATGCTACATAGAGATAGATCGAGATCTTCCGGAGAATTTCATTGTGGTGAGATCCATCTCAAAGTGGCTCTCCCTTCCAGGATTGAGGATTGGCTTTCTCTATGCGAGAGATGGAGAGCTTGTTGAAAAGATCGAAGCGATCAGGCAGCCCTGGAACATCGGGGGCCTTTCCGAATGCATTGTCTCAAGCCTATTGAGCATGGAAAGGGAGATGAGAGATTTCATCGAGGAGTCCAGGATGTATATAGCTAGGGAAAGGGAGAAATTGGAGAGAGGGTTGAGATCCCTCGGGATCAAGACGTACGAGAGCGCGGTGAACTTCATATTAGCGGAATCGCCATATATGAAGAATATTGTGTTTGAGCTCGAAAGAGAGGGGATCGCGGTGAGGAAGTGCACCTCATTCAAGGGCCTCGGTGAAGAATACGTGAGGATAGGTATAAGAAAATCATGGGAGAATGAAAAGCTGTTGGAATCTCTCGAGAGGGCGATGAAGCATTAGAAAAACCATCTATGACTTTCTATTTCTACTCTCATTCCTGACCCCGATCCCTGTGCCTAGAGAGTACGTTCAGAATAAGCTGGAATTCGGCTCCCTATTCGCTCTCCCCATAATTGGCTCGATGAGGGGAGCATTCGTCTCTATTCCACTTTTAACGATATTCTTCTTCCATATAGGTTCACCGGATATAGCAGCTTTCTCAGTCATAGCGATGCACTACGTAATGCAGGGCTTCATCCATGCAGATGGGTTCATAGACTTCTCTGAAGCTGCGTTGGCTAAGAGGTTTGGAGCGGATGCGAGAAAGGTTTTGAAAGATAGATACAGGGGCTCATATGCCATAGCTATCTTCTCGATATTTTCCCTCTGGCTCTATTCCGCTCTGCTTTCGATAGTGATCACAACAAACCCGTTGAAAGCGATATCTCTCGTGGTTTCAGCTGAAGCTTGGTCCCCAACATCCATGATCTTAACCTCCTTGCTGAGCGCAGAGCCACCAGAAGGGATGGGAAGGGCTTTCAAGAGGGGCGCAGATTCCAAAAGCGCAGCGATCTCCTTGATCATATCCTCAACCATCACGATTTTCTTGTTCAGAGAGTTCAGATCTTCCCTCTTCTTGATCCTCCTATCCTTCATATCGATCTTACTCTCTTCAGCGATTTCCTCAGCTCTAGGAAGGAGAGTTCTGGGATATGCCAATGGAGATGTGCTGGGCTTCTCGAATGAGCTTTCCTACGCAGTGCTGCTGACCTCCTTCGTCTTGGGTGCTTCCCCATGGATCTGAGTTTTTTCCTTCCAAAGAGCTTTTCAGAGTTCTCTCTCATACTCCTCTCCTCCGTTATCGTAGACTGGATCTACCCTGAGCACAAGGGAATCATGTACTATATACATCCCGTCCACACGTCCTATGAGCTTGCCCTCCTTCTCAATAGAAAGCTTCCGAAGAACAAGCTATCCGGGAGCCTAATATGGATCTCCGTTGCATCTCTCCATATAGCAATGTACGGATCGGCTCTCTATTTCCTGCGATTGGTAAGCGATATCGCTTGGATAGCTTTTTCTGTTTACATCTTGAAGGTTTCGATATCGCAGAGGCTTCTATTCTCCTATGTGAAGCGAACGAGCAAATGCCTGAGCCAAGGAGATCTTCGGTGCGCTAGAGCGATCACATCGCATATCGTGAGGAGGGATACGAGCTCTCTGGATGAGGGGCATATAGCTTCAGCTTCGATCGAGTCCCTGTTTGAGAGCATGGTTGATGGCTTCATATCTCCAATATTCTTTTACCTCATTCTCGGTCCTTTGGGAGCCCTCCTACAGAGGATCGCGAATACTATGGACTCAGCTCTCGGATATAAAGATGAAGAATTCAGGGAGAAGGGCTGGTTCTCCGCGAAGATGGACACGATCCTCAATTTCCTTCCAGCGAGAATTGCTTCCCTCATAACTCTCCTCCTCTGTCCATGCATTGATGGGAGCATCGAAGATGGCTGGTCCGTCTTCGCTGAGTACAGAAACTCTACTGAGAGCGTGAACGCGGGGAACCCCATGTCCGCTTCCTCAGGCTGTCTGAAAGTCAGGCTGGAGAAGAT
>POCB01000023.1 GCA_002899805.1 Fervidicoccus sp. | reverse complement strand
AGTTGGAACTATCAATGACGTCAGGAGGATAGCGCGTCTAGCACATTCCGTGGGAGCTATTGCTATCGGTGATGGTGCGCAATACGTTCCCCATGTACCTACGGATGTGAAGACTCTCGAGCTCGACTTTATGGCATTCAGTGGGCACAAGATGCTGGGACCCACTGGCACCGGTATACTCTGGGGAAGAGAAGAGCTTCTCAATGAAATGCAGCCTTTCAGGGTTGGAGGAGAGACAATTGAAGATGTGACGCTCGATGATGTCATCTGGCAGCCCTTACCCTGGAGGTTTGAAGCGGGGACCCCAAATATAGCGGGAATGATTGGTCTAGCAGAAGCTGTGAGATATTTGGAGAGGATAGGGATGGAGAACGTCAGAGCCCACGACGTTGAACTCGTGAGGAAGGCTCTCAAGAGGCTTTCTGAGTTGGGGGGAGATGTTTCTGTGATCGGTCCTCTCAATCCAGAGGAGAGGACCGGTTTAGTCGCATTCAACATAAAGGACTTGCATTACCACACGGTAGCAAAAGCGTTAGATATGTACGGGATAGCTGTTAGAAGTGGGGGGCACTGCGCTCATCCCCTCCACTATAGGCTTGGCATAAAGGGTAGCGTAAGGGCGAGCTTTTACATCTACAATACGGAAGAAGAAATCGATGCCTTCTATGAAGCTCTCAAGACGATTATCTCTCTCAGGGAAAGATTAGCTTCCGAACCTGTAGAAGAGGTATGCACTGGTACATGATGAGAAGTGAGAAAATGAGTTTTCCATCCCTTTTCTTCAATGGATGCTAAACAGGTATGCATCCCACTCTCTCTGCAGCTTTGAGAATAGGGCGAGCGATGAGAATGGTCCTCAAGTTGTGAGGTAATATTGGGAGAATGGTTTTTATTCCAACTGGAACGGGAGCCCCGCTCGCCTTTGGGTGTCCCCCTCCACCTAGCTGAAAAGCGATTTCTCTGACATTGCATTTGTTGGATCTGAATTCCAGTTTCCCCTTCTCGTTGAGTATCGCAGCAATATCAGCATCGAACCTGGCTAACATCAGCTGAGCTAAAAGGCTTGCGCTGACCTCAGGCTCTCTCTTTATCCCAAAAGCGACCTTTATCCCTCTTCTGCTTTCGATGATGACTTCCTTCAAGAACTCGCTCGAATATCTCAACTCAATATCGTGCACTTCTATGGTCCTTGGCCTGGCTTTCTCCAAAAGTTCTTTCATGCTTCCTACATCCATGAAGACTTTGTGGGCTCTTCTCAGCCAATCGATATCTCTGGTGAACCCGACGAACCTAACCAACCATGGTGCATTCTCATCATCGAATCTCCACTCGTCTGCTGAGCAAACCGCTCTGCTCAGCCCTTCCAGAAAACTATCTCCCTGACTGTACCTGCTAGCTATGCCTGTTGCGCACGTTGATGTATCCACTTCCAGCTCTATTCCAACCGAAGTCGCTTCCTCGATCCAGCTTTTGTCCCATATGTGATGATCTATCCAAATGACCTGTTTCCCTTTCCTCTCAGCTATGGAAAGGGCTTCTAGGCTGACCTCAATGCTACCAGGATTTGGTCCAAGGTCTGTTATAGAGATCAGCTCGTATTTTTCCATTTCTTTGGACAGTTTATTCAGAGTCGAGTGAAGTGAGTCTGGCTCTGTGAAGACAACTTCATATTCTACTATATTGCGGGACCTCAAAAATGCTGCTGATGAGGCCACCCCATCCAAATCGGTGTGAGTGATGGAGAGAGCCTTCAAGGTATCATCCTTGAGTAGCGACTCCGTCCTTGAAGAGAATAAGTGAAGATATTGGCACATCTATATGCACTATGTCTCCTTCCTTCCAGTCCTCGTCGGGCTTCACCCTGACGAGAACCAGCCTCCCCTCATCTATCTCTATTTCTATAAGCTTGTAAGACCCCAGATACTGAAGCCTCTTTACCTTTCCCTTCAAGATGCCTTCGTTATTGGAAAGCCTAGCATCTTCGGGCCTGAATCCGACAGAATCTGCATTGTTAATCCCCAATAGCTTCGCCGGAAGTAGGTTGCTATATCCTATGAAGTTAAAGACGAAGATGTCTTTCGGTTTCCTGTATATTTCGAAAGGGCTACCGCTTTGGACTATCTTTCCGGCATTGAGCAGCACTATGTTGTCGGCTATTGACATTGCCTCTTCCTGGTCATGGGTGACGTGGATGACAGTCATTTCCAGCTCTCTCTGTAGTTCCTTCAAGAATCCCCTGACCTCGATCCTTATCCTGGCATCGAGGTTGCTCAGTGGCTCATCGAGCAGAAGTATCCTCGGCTCCTTAACGAGAGCTCTGGCTATCGCAACTCTCTGCTGCTGTCCTCCTGAGAGCTGGGAAGGGTACTTTTCCAGTTCGCCCGCTATTCCCAGTATTTCTGCGACTCTTTTGATCCTCTTATCTATTTCCTCTTTGCTCATCTTCTTAATTTTGAGGGGCACAGCTATATTCTCATAGGCTGTGAGATGAGGATATAGAGCGTAGTTCTGGAACACTAGACCTATGTTTCTCTTGAACGGCGGAAGATCTGTTATGTCCTCATCGTCGAGAAGTATTCTTCCTGAATCAGGAAATTCGAGCCCAGCAATTATCCTCAGCGTCGTTGTCTTTCCTGAACCGCTTGGACCGAGAACAACATTATAGCTCTTGTCCATGAACGTATGTTCATCTATCGCGAGCTCGAACTTTCCGTACTTCTTCCTAATGTTCTGAAGTCTGAGCGGCAAATCTCAAACCCCTCCTGAACCCCATATTTTCTGCAAGTTGTTCCTTCCAAAATACAAGAAAATCAGCGGAGGTATGGAGCTGATAACTCCTGCTGCAGCCACACCTCCATAGCTCATGGAGACAGGACTCATCAAAAGCCCTATGAATATTGAGAAGGTCTGGGCTCCAGAGAATGAGAGAGGATGGGAGAGATCGTATGGGGAATAGGTGAATGCTAAGGGAAAAACAAGCGCTCCCCATGAATAGAGGAAGGCATAGATCGCAGCAACGCTCAAACCACTCTTGCTCAATGGAATTACTGTGCGTATGAATGTTCTCAGGGGATTTAGCCCATCCATCTGTGAGGCCTCCTCAAGCTGCTTGGGAAATTTAAGGTAATAGTTGTAGAGTATCCATGTAGTTACTGGAATAGTCATAATAGGATATGTTAGCATCAGAGCCCACCAAGTGTTTATGATCCCAAGATATTTCAGTATAGCGAAGAGAGGTATTATGTAGATGAGTGTTGGAGTCGCATTCAAGTATAGAATGTAAATGAGCAGCTTTCTACCTCCAGTCTTATGAAGAGCCATGGTATATGCCAGTGGTGCTGATAGAACAAGCGTAGTCAAAGTGTTAATTGAAGAGACTGCCAGCGTGGTTATTATGTAGGGAAGACCATCGCCGAACATGAGCATGTAGTTTGCTGAAGAGAAAGTTTTGGGGATAACTGTTGGGGGTATACTTATGAGTTCAATTGGAGTTTTGAGGGAGACAGCAATCACCCAATACATTGGGACAATGAAGAAGAACAAGTAGAGGGCCATCACAACTTTATGTACCCATGCGGGAAGATCTGAGCTGGGCAGAAATGATGGTGCTGGGAACTTGACCAATTTTCTCGAGCCGAGCGCTCTTATATAAATGACAGATAGAGCGGTTGAGATTATGCTCATGAGAACTATGATAGCTGCAGCATAGCCAGGAACTCCAGAGTAGAACTGATCGAAGGCGTAATATGCGAGGTTATCCAAGATGCGCGGTCCTGCCTGCGATGTACCGATGTAGATAGGATCGAATGTGAAGAGTCCCGTTATCGTCATAAGCACGAAAGCTGCCATGATCTGGGGAACTATGAGCGGGAGATCGATCATCATCAGTTTCTTTGCTCCCCTTATTCCGTCTACGCTGGCGGCGGCCTCGATCTCCTTCGGTATAGATGCCAGTCCCGAATATATAATGAGGGTGGCCATAGGAAGGCTCCTCCAAACATTCACGAGCACTACTGTCCATATGGAGGACGCAAGGTTCTCTTTCGTGAAATAGTACGCTAACCCGAAGAATGGGTTTATCATCAAGTACCACATGCTAGCAGCTGTGACTGGGGGGATGAATGCTGGGAGCATTATGAGGAAGAGCCACTTGTTTCCAACCCTCTTCAGAGCTACAGCTAGAGGTATTGCTAGCAACACATCGAGGACTGGAGTACTTATCATATATAGAAGAGTGTTCGAGGTTATTCTGAGGAGGTAGGGGTCCTTCTGGAACCAGAGATAGTTATCCAGACCCGTATAATGAAGATTTCCCAGCACGTCCTGCGTATAGAGGCTCAGAATGAAGTTGCTCAAGATAGGATAGATTGTGAATATGAAAAGGTAAGCTACGGCTGGGATTGAGAGTAAAAAAATGTATTTGTTTATTTTCCTCATTGTGAGGAACCTCCTCAAGATGATACCTTCATCAGCTTTACCCACTGTTCAGCTATATAGTTCATCGCATATTCAGCAGTGATCTTTCCGCGGAAGTAGTCGGCAGCTGTATTGATGAAAATCGGCCTGAGATCGGTGAAGAAGTTAGTTATGTAGTTGACGAGAGCCATCCTCTTCAGGTCCGGGATCGTCATCTCCTTCAGCAGAGGTATGAAGTTAGCAACCCATGCGGTCTTATCCACCTGTGCCGCTACTGCCATCCCGGAGAATGTGGCTGGCAGGAATCCATAGAGTTCCGCTCCTTTCTTATATTCCTGCGGAGTCATCATGAAGGCAATGAACTGAGCTGCCAGATCCGGGTCCTTCGAGTTCGGGTTTATTCCTATGAAGGTTGGAGCCTGACCGGTTGCCACGCTTGGTAGTGGTGCGATTCCTATGTTGCCAGCTACTTTAGACACAGAAGCGTTGTTATAGATCGGTATGAAGCTTGTCCATGCCGCCACCATTGCGTAGTCTCCTGTCAAGAATAGATCCCTGAGCTGGTCGTACTCCATAGCTTGTTGATCGATAGGTGGCTCGAACTGTATGAGAGCTTTGTGAGTCTTCAGGGCCTGGATTCCAGCAGTGCAGTTTATCGTCGGGACTATTGTCCCATTCACTTGCTTAAAATATGCCCAATATCCCTGAACAGGGACTCCCTGAGCAGATGCCGCTGGAACTGCTGTGCACGAATCATTGAGAGCATAGGTGAAGAATATGGCAACATAGCCGTTGAATATAGACTGAGTGAGACCATCTGGGAACAGAAGCGCGTATTTCGTTATTCCCTTGGACTGGATGAATTGGGCTGCAGTTATTAGCTTGTCCCAAGTATCCCATTTAGTCGGATCAAATGGAAAACCGTATTTACTCTCGAATTCGCTCTTCAAGCTCTGATTGGCAAATATGCTCTTCTGATATACTAAAGCATATCCGAAGACCTGCTGGAATGGGACACCGGAGATTTTGACTATACCTCCTTGGCTATCTAGGAGGTAAGTGGGCAATAGAGTTGAAGGTGGTATGTCGCTGAGATTGAAGACGCCCTTTGTGAAGTAGGGTCTCACGTCAACCAAATATGGTCCAATGGTTGAGGCCTGCGATGGGTAATAGATGATTAGATCTGGAGATGGATTCTGGTTTCTCAGAGAGGTCAGAGCCGTAGTGACGAGCTGTGCATAGGGAACAGGCTGAACTTGAACCGTGACCTTAGGATACTTTGCCATGAAGTCGTTGGCAACCATCTGAATGAACGGCAAGAGGGTTGGGTCTCCCGAAGGTACCAAGATAGTTAGAGAGCCTGAAGGCTGGGGACTCGTCGCCGTTGGGGTTGTCGTTGAGGGCGATGTGGTTGTAGTTGCAGGAGGTGTGGTTGTTGAGGGTGCTCCACCCCTCATGGCAAGATATGCCCCGG
>POCB01000063.1 GCA_002899805.1 Fervidicoccus sp. | reverse complement strand
TATGCGGGCCTTTCGAGCCCGTGACCCGGGTTCAAATCCCGGCCGCGGCACCTAAACCGCTTAAAATAGCGCGGGTTTCAACATTACAGCAGGATGATTGAGATGAGTGATGAAGAAGGGCTCAGCGGAAAACTGAAGGAAATGCTATCAATGTGGAGGAGGATACTCAAGCTCTCGAGAAAACCTGACAGAGATGAATTCAAGCTATTGCTGAAACTAAACCTGTTGGGATTTACCTTGGTAGGTTCCATAGCGTATGTGATTCATATATTAGTAACAGTGGTGTTTCCTGCTATAAGAGGTGGATAAGGAAAATGAGCGAAGAAGAATATAGAGAGAAGAAGCCAAAAAGCCTATTTTTCCTCGTGAAAACTACTGCCAGACAGGAACAGAATGTAGCTGCTCTAGTTGAAAGGAAAGTGAAGACGCAAGCTCTGGATATTTACTCAATCATAGTCCATCCGGAGCTAAAAGGATACCTAATATTGGAGTCTCCGAAAAGCAGTGTTGTGGATCTCGCGGTCAGAGATCTACCGAACATAAGGAGGAGAGTTCAAGGAACTATGAGCTTAGAAGACGTTGAGAGAATTATAAAACCAAAAGAAGTTATAGAAGGACTCAACCCTGGAGATATGGTAGAAGTTATAGCTGGGCCCTTCCAGGGAATCAAAGCTCAAGTTATACAGGTCGATAAAGAACGGAGAGAACTGGTCCTCAATATATTGGAATCTGCTTACCCTCTCAAAGTTACGGTCAGTGGGGATTACGTGAAGCCTATTAAGAAGGGGAGTTAAACATGAGTGATGAGGTAAAGATATTCAATCTAACCGTATCGAGTGGAGAAATATCTGAAGATGATATAAAAGAGGTAAAATCATATGGATTAGCACCGGAGGAATTGCTGAAGGATCTAAATCTAAAGCTATCCAAGCTCAAAGGAAAAGAAGTGAAAGTGAGAATATACGTTTATCCAAAGAGTAGAGATTACATTGTTGAAGTTTTGCCGCCCCCAGTTTCAGATATCCTACTATGGAAAGCTGGAGCCAAGGAGCCCAGTGGAGACCCAGCTCATAAGAAAGTAGGAGATATAGGTATTGAAGCACTTGCCGAAGTAGCAATAGCTCTTAAGGATGAGCTTAAAGCAAAAACATTGAAAAATGCTGTAAAAACCCTGTTGGGAACTGCTAAAAGCATTGGTCTTACAGTTAATGGAAAAGATCCTAAGGAAGTAGTGAAGGAGCTTGAGAGTGGAGCTTACAATGAAGTACTCGATAAATATAATGAAGAATATGAAAAGGCATAAGCAGAGTTTTTTAACTGATATTACCGATATGGAATGAACTAGGAGTTTCGGTGATGAGGATGTCGCAAGTAGTAGCACTTTCCTCAAAGCTCGATGAAGCCATTAGGGAGTTGCTGGAAAAGGGCGAAAAAAGGAATTTCAATCAGAGTGTAGAGATGATCATTGTTTTTAAAGATATAGATCCGAAGAAGCCTGAGTTTAAAATAAGGGAGCAGGTATTCTTGCCATATTCCCCGAAAAAGGATACTGAGATTTGTATCGTAGCAGATGGAGACCTCGCCATGCAAGCAAGAAATCTCGGAGTCAAGAATGTTATAGACAAACAGATGATGGATGAGTTGAGCAAAGACAAAAAGAAAGCAAAGAAACTTGCTAAGAACTGCGATGTCGTTTTAGTTCAAACGGATCTCATGTCCATAACGGGAAGAGTACTTGGTCCCGTATTGGGACCGAGAGGTAAAGCTCCTCTCCCTCTTCCTTCCAGAGTAGATCTTGCATCCCTTTTAGATAGGTATAAAAGGCTCGCCATTGTAAGAATAAAGGACCAGCCCCAGATACAGGTAAGGATTGGGAGTGAGGCGAATAAGCCAGAAGAATTGAGAGAAAATGCTTTAGCTGTTCTTAGCGTTATAGAGAACAAGTTGAAGGGGCTTTCCAATATATCAGCCATATATCTAAAGAAGACAATGAGCAAACCGGTAAAGGTTGTTCTGAGGTGATTTGGGAATGAGGTTAGTTCAGAAAAAGAGGGAAATCCCCAGAAATAAAAAAGAAGAAGTAGAGGAGTTAGAAAGACTCTTCAAGGAATACCCAGTTCTTGCCGTTATAGATGCGAGTTCCCTCTCTGCTACTTTACTACAGAAGGTAAAGTATTTCTTGAAAAAGAAATATGGAGACAGTATTGTAATAAAGAGTACTAAGAACAATTTGCTGGTTCTAGCAGCTAAGCTGGCAGGAATCAAAGGGGCAGAGGATTTAGAGAGTAAGATAAAGGGGCAGAAAATTTTCATTTTCTCTAAACTTAACCCTTTCATTCTATATTCTCAAGTTACTAAAATAAAATTACCAGCTCCAGCTAAGGCTGGAATGAAAGTAGAAAAGGAGATTGCTGTCGAACCAATGGATACAAAACTTCCTCCTGGTCCACTTCTGAGCGCTTTTGGAAAGCTTAGGATACCAACAAAGGTCCAAGGTGGTACAATCTGGATAGCGAAGAGAACAGTATTAGCAAAACCAGGTGATGTTATCACCGAAGACTTGGCATCAATGTTACAAAGGCTTGGCATTTATCCCGCAGAAGAAGGTATATCTATTGAATTTGCTTTAGACAATGGAGTAATATTAGGAGCACAACAACTGAAGATCGATGTTGAGCAATATGCAGTACAGCTGGCCCAAGCGTTCTCCATGGCGATTGGATTTGCCTCTGAGATAGCATATCCAGAACCTGATGTCCTGAAACTATCTATTGCCAAAGCTTTTAGAAAGGCTCTCGCTGTTGCTACGGAGACTGCCTTTGTGACTCCTGAAACTGCTGAAGCAATAATATCTGCTGCGCTCAAGAGAGCAAACGCAATTGTACTCGCTATGGGTGAAAAGGCAAAAGAACTTGGAATAGAAGCGGTAGCTCCAGTGGCTGTGGCTGCTGCACCAGCAACTCAGCCTGCTGCTGAGCAAAAACCAAAGGAAGAGAAGAAAGAGGAGAAGGCTGAAGAAGAGGAGAAGAAAGAGTTAAGCGAAGAAGAGCTCTCTAGTGGGCTCGGAGCTCTCTTTGGACCCTAAAATCATTCCCTACAAATTTTTAACTTATAATGGATCTAAAAACCCAAAGGTTAAGAACCTGGGAAATCTATAAAAATGCTTGAAGAAAAAACTTAAACGCTTGAAACAATTCGTGAGGTGAGTTACGATAGAATATATATACGCGTCTCTAATGTTGCATGGTGCCAAGAAAGAGATAAGCGAAGAGAATTTGAAAAAAGTACTTGAGTCAGCAGGGATACAGGTTGATGAAGTGAGGGTCAAAGCGCTTGTAGCTGCACTCCAACAGATTAATATAGATGAAGTACTGAAATCGGCTGTCGCAGCTCCAGTGGCTGTGGCTGCTGCACCAGCAACTCAGCCTGCTGCTGAGCAAAAACCAAAGGAAGAGAAGAAAGAGGAGAAGGCTGAAGAAGAGGAGAAGAAAGAGTTAAGCGAAGAAGAGCTCTCTAGTGGGCTCGGAGCTCTCTTTGGACCCTAAAAATGTAGAAAGGATTGATAAGGTCAAACTTGAACTTTTTAGCAGATTTACATTTTTTGGATTTTGTTACTTCCGATAAAGAAAAATGCTTTCGATTGTATTTTTCGATCTTGTTAAACGAACATATCACAGAAAATAGACAAAAAGCCACCTTAAATAAACATTCTTTTAAATCCCTACAGAAAAGATTGAAACAGTGGTACACAATGAAAATAGCTGTTATGCACCCGAGCGCCACACCACCACCCTCATGCAGAGAGATCATATACGAAGCGAAGAAGCTCGGATCAAAAGTTATCTATTTGAGACCGCAGGATGTGACTGTTTCTTATAGGGAAAATGAGATCGAAATATACCGGAGAGGAAAAAAGCTGGATTTGGATATAGTTTTTGTTAGAGGAACGAGCTCTCCATCTTCAATTGAACAATTCACATGGATGACTAACGTAGTGAAGTTGTTTGAGACGGTTGGTAGTTTTACAATTAATAGCTACTCCTCAATTGTTTTAGCTAGGGACAAATCAATATTGCCAGCAATTCTCAGCAAAAGGTCGATAAAGTTTCCTAAGACTTACATAACTAATGACCTCCAGAGGGCTCTTGGTATTGTGAACGAGCTAGGCAAGGCGGTTGTAAAGCCGATAATTGGTAGCTTAGGTAGGGGGGTTATGATGCTTGAGAATGAAGATGTCGCTTACTCAATATTAAAGCAGTTACTTGCTTGGGGACAACCGCTCCTTCTCCAAGAATATATAGAGAAAAAAGAAGGAAGAGATATTAGATTACTCGTGATAAATGGTGCGGTTTTTGCTGCTTATTATAGAAAGGCAAGACCAGGATTCTTCAAGACAAATCTAGCTCAAGGAGGAATCCCTGAAAAAGCTGAATTAGATAATGAACTTGAGAAGATCGCCATTTCAACTACCGAAGCGCTGGGGCTTTTCTACGGAGGAATTGATGTAGCTGAATCCACAGATGGTGGGAGATTCGTTCTCGAAGCAAATGCTTCTCCCAACTGGAAGGGGGCTCAGTTCCTAGGTCTTAATCCTGCAAAGAAGCTTGTCGAAGAAGCTTGGAAGAACTTTAAAAAGTGATGGAAATTGGATTATCTATATATCTTTATGCTAGCTCTTATTCCTTTAATCACTTATACCACAACTATTGTTGTCGAAAAAATTGAAAGTAGAGCTGGTCTTTTGGGAGAAGATATGCATAAAAAACCAGGAAGGTTTCTCCCGAAGTCTGGAGGTGTTGGATTTCTCTTAGGATGGAGCTTATCTATACTGATGTTCGTCCTTCTATCGAGAATGAATGGTACTCCATTCATTTATGAGAAGGAGATCTTTCTTGGTTTAGCACTTGTTCTCTTTTCAGGCGCGGTTGGGCTCTACGACGATATTAGAAGGTTAGGTGGCATCCAGAAGGTTCTGCTTACAGCAATTCCAGGAATAGCACTGGCCCTATCAGGTGAATTTGTACCAATTATTTACATCCCAACTTTGGGATTTTTAAAAATGACAATAGTCTATCCAATTGCTCTCCCCATAATTTTCGCAGTTGCATCTAATGCTATAAATATGTCAGATACGTTCACAGGCATTGCGCCTGGAATCACAGCAATCCTTTCTATAGCTATGTTGCTTACAATCTATATCACTAAATTTCCATCTCTTTTCTATGGAAATGATCTTGGTCCATCAATTATTTTTCTCATAACTGCAGTGTTATCTCTGATTGGATATCTTCCAAGGAATTTTCATCCAGGAAAAACGTTTAATGGTGATGCTGGCTCTTTAGCATGGGGAGCTATACTTGCCCTCGGAGCGATTTGGGGAAAAGTCGAGTTCTTCCTGGTTCTCGCCGCTATGCCTATAATTACAAACGGTTTCATTATCTTGGCTAGCATAAAGGGAATAATAGAACATCACAGTCTTAAGGAGAGACCGACTATTCCTAATAGAGAAAATAATACATTGAGAGCAAACCCGAAAAAGAATGCTCCAATAACCTTAGTTCACATGCTAACTTTAAAAGAAGAATTATGCGAAAGAGAAGTAGTAATAACGGTTTATCTTCTTGTTATCTTTACCAGTATTCTTTCTATTACGATAGCTCTTTTGTTTAGATTTTAACTTTATGGGGGGTTAAGGGGGCCCTCTTCCGTGAGTGAGAGGATAGATGACCTACTTTTAAAAAAATTTATTCTGTAAGGCTATAACTATTTCCGGACCTAGGCTGCGAGGGCAGGTTCTTAATCTAGAGATTGGGAGACTCTTGCCTATATAGAAGCAGACCCTCCGTAGCCCCTCTTCCGCACGGAGCATGGTGAAAAGGTTCCTTCCAATGGAACCTCCGCTACGAGTGAAGGG
>POCB01000236.1 GCA_002899805.1 Fervidicoccus sp. | reverse complement strand
AGGACCTGGTGTTTCTCTTGCTCCATGGAAGTATTGGAGGACTCCTCTAGGAAAAATAGAAGTAGATGAGGAGCTCAGGGATTATCTTATAGCGAATTCAAAGATAATAATTCCTGAATATAGCGCACACCTTTATGAGCATAGCATCGAAGTACAACTGCCTTTTATACAGTTCATATATGGCGATGGTGTAAAGATCCTTCCGATAGTAATGAAAGAGCAATCCCCCAGAGTAGCTGAAGCACTTGCCCATGAGCTTCTAGATTCTTTAATTAAATATAAACGAGATTTTCTGATCATAGCGAGCACAGATATGTCTCATTATGAACCTCACAGCACAGCTTCTGAAAAGGACTCAAAAGCTTTTGAAAAGATCAAAGAAGGAGACCCATCTAAATTCTTCGAGTTTATAATAAAGAAAGAAGTTTCAATGTGTGGTCCAGGTGGTGTTATGGTGCTCATGTTCATCAGGATGAAACTTGGAGGAGGTAACCCTATTCTGCTGAAATATGCCACTTCGGGAGATGTAACAGGTGATAGAGAAGCTGTAGTTGGATATCTCTCCGCCATGTTTCCTATTAAAAGTGATATTTGATGGTTTCGAGCGAGAAGGTAGCAACCCTTTTTATTCCTCTTTTTGTCCCATTACGGGGGCGCCAGCCGCACATTCTAATATACAAAACAATGAACACTGCCTCGATATCTCTGAACCTAGAAAAATCCCCAGAAAGGGGTGTCTCAATAAACGGAGATTTAGGGAAAAGTGAAGCGAAACTAATTAAGGATGCTCTCAGTATTGTGATAGAGGAGGCTTTTCCTGAGCCATTTCACCTCAGCATTTCCATAATGAAGGAAATGAAGTGCTTTTCAATTTCTCTCGCCGCCTCATCGCTTCTTTCACTCATTGAACTTGGCTCTTCAATATATGAAGAAGAGTTTACGCAGCAAGATAAAGAAGAAATAGTGGAAGGGATATTCTCCGAAAAGATGGGTTTTCCTGAAGGACTTGGAATGCTAGTTTCTAATGCTATATTAAATGATACTTCCATAATTGGTTCTCTAGGCTCTGAAGCAAGCAGAATAGAGGTTCCACCTTTGAAAGTTAAACCTCTTCGTTATTCAATTTTTAGAGAAAAATCTAAGTTGGATGAAGGTTTGGCTGATTTGGTTGCGAAGTTGAACTCGCATCTTCTCGTTCTTCATTATCTCTCACTCAAGCATAAGGATGAAGCCAGTAAGAGAATGGTGGAAAGGGGATTAAATGCACTGGTGCATTTTCTCTTCGATGTCAATGTTCCAAAGAAGGGAGCTTACTCTATAGATAACACGAACAAGCTCTGTCTCTATACTCTAGAGGGGGAATGAATTTTGAGGGTAGTGGTTAAGCTAGGAGGAAGCCTTATAACTGATAAAGGGAAGGCTTTTTTTGCCAGAGATGATATTATTCGAGCAGCTGCTCAAGCTATTAGGGAATCTGCTCAATTGGGGGCTGAAATCATATTAATTCATGGTGGCGGTTCTTTTGGACATGTAGCAGCAAAAAAAGAAATTGATCGATTTGGAAAACTAACAGCGGCCTCTGTTCCTCCAGTTAGTCGCGCCATGATGGTTCTCAATAATCACGTAATGGAGGCACTTTTAGATGAAAACTTAAAGGCTGTCTCTTTTCCTCCTCACTCTTTTTGTCTCTACTCTTGCTCGAAGGATTCTTTCTCATGTTCTTTCGATTCGCTGCTCATAGCCTTCAACCTCAAAATAATCCCGGTCACATTCGGAGACATAGTTTTTGGCGAGGAAGCATGCGAACCGGCAATTATTTCTGGCGATGACCTAGCACTAGTTTTAGCGAAGAAAGTGAATGCTGAAAGAGTAGTGTTTGCCACCAATGTTGATGGTGTTTACAGAGAGCTGGAAGACGCGAGCTCTCTGATTCCTCATATAGAATTTTCTGAAATACCTAAGTTACTGGAGCAAATAAAGATTACAGGTGGTGGAGTGACTGATGTCACAAAGGGATTGCCAGGTAAGCTAACAAAAATCTACAGATACCTGTCTTCTCATGATAAAAGACCTGAAGTTGCTATAATCAATGGAATGAGCAAAGAAACACTCAAAATGGCCTTATCTGGTTCGAAAGTGAAGGGTACTTTCATAACCTGAATTTTAAATTTATTGTGAATTGGAAAGACAAATTTTTCCCTCAGTTAGGGCTAGATAGTCCATACAAAAATATATTGTTCAAGTGATAGATAGCTAAACATTTAAACAGCATCTCATTGAAAAAAGTAGGAAGATGGTGAAGTTATGGGCACTGCTGGGAGGAAGATGGATCATATAATAATTGCTCTCTCGGAAAACGTTGAAGCCGGAGATAGTCTCTTCAGAGAAGTCAACCTAATTCACTCTTCTCTTCCGGAAATGAGCTTAAGCGAAATAGACGTATCTACAGAGTTTTTGAGAAAGAAGCTCAAAGCCCCCCTCATGATCACTGGAATTACTGGGGGGCATCCAGTAGCGGGAGAGCTCAATAGATCTATGGCAAAGGTTGCGGAGGAGTTCGGGATAGCGATAGGCGTAGGAAGCCAAAGAGCTGCCCTCGAAAGGAGCGACCTAGTTTGGACCTACAAAGTAGTGAGGGAAGAGGCAAAAAGCGTTCCCGTGATTGCCAACATTGGAGCTCAACAGCTTTCGGAAAGGCCCAAGGAAATAGCTGAAAGAGCAGTCGAAATGTTAGAGGCCGATGCTCTTGCGATACACTTAAATCCAGCACAAGAAGTTTTTCAAAAAGAGGGGGATACAGACCTAAGGGGTCTCATAAGAAAAATTTCAACTGTAATTGAGTCATTAGATGTTCCAGTAATAGTGAAGGAGACTGGAAGCGGAATGTCCATCGAGACAGTCAAAGCGTTATGGAATGCAGGCGTACGAATAGTGGATGTTTCAGGGGCCGGGGGGACAAACTGGCTTAAAGTCGAAGTTCTAAGGAGAAAGAAAAAGGGTGAGAGCCTCAATATTCCAGGGTTGGAAGATATGGTATCTTGGGGTATCCCAACTGCTATATCAATAATAGAAGCAAGGAGCGTTTCTGACGAAATATTCATCATAGCTAGTGGAGGAGTTAGGAGTGGACTGGACGTTGCGAGGGCTATAGCTATAGGAGCGAATATGGCTGGCTTTGCGCTTCCTGCTCTCAGGGCTGTATCAGCTTCCGAGGAAAGCTTGAGAAAGCTGATAACCGGGTACATTGACCTCCTCAGGAAAGTTATGTTTCTCATCGGTGCAAGAACACTAGAAGATTTGAAAAAAGCACCTGTAGTATTCGGACCGACAATATCGTCATGGATGTTTCAGAGAGGAATTCCATTACCGAGGAACGTAGAGAAGAAAAGTTAATTTTTTTCCATTCTAAACTTGAAGGAGGGTTATGAAATTGGTAGATTTAAACGCATTCATTGCAGAGGTAGCTTCAAAAATCAACAATTCGGTAACTGGAATAAAGGGTACCCCCCAAGAGCTCTACGAAGCATCTCTCCACATTTTTAGAGCTGGAGGAAAAAGGCTGAGACCAGCATTAGTATATGCCAGCGGACGCGCATTCGGAGCAGATGAGGATGCCTTACTGGCATTTGCTACCGGTGTAGAGCTTTTCCATAATTTCACTCTCATACACGATGATATAATGGATAATGATGACTATAGAAGGGGCGTTCCTACAGTTCACAAAGTATATGGAATCCCAACTGCTATCCTATCGGGAGACCTTTTGTTCTCGTTGGCCCTACATATTCCCCTTTCATATTGTTCAACTAAAATGAAAAGTTCCAGGTGCATTGATGCCTCAAGAAAGCTTGCCTGGGCATCGGTCACTGTAGCTGAAGGACAAGCACTCGATATGATGTTCGAGAGCATGAAGGAAGTCTCCGAAGAACAGTATTTTGAAATGATATATAAGAAAACGGCTGCTTTAATAGAAGCTTCAGTATATATAGGAGGGGTGCTTGGGAAGGCAGAGGAAAGCGAGCTTAAACTACTTTCATCGTATGGCAAAAACTTAGGGTTAGCCTTCCAAATTGTGGACGATATTCTTGGAATATATGGAAAGGAAGAAGAGACCGGAAAACCTGTCTACAGCGACATCAGGGAAGGAAAGAAAACCCTCCTAATAATTAAAGCGTTAAACATCGCAACAGGTGAAGATAAAGAACTAATTGAAGATGTGTTGGGGAAGAAAAATTTGGAGAAGGAAAAGTACAGCGAAGTGGCAGATTTGATCGAGAAGCTGGGGGTTTTACAATACGCTAAGAGCAAAGCTGAAGGATTTGTCGCAGATGCTCTCGAAGATCTCAAAAATCTCGAAGGAAAATGCGACACCGAATACCTTACACTTTTGAAGGATATGGCTTACGTTGTTGTCAAGAGGAGAAAGTGATTTGGCTACAAGGTGCTTCGCTGAGCAGTTTTTTCATCAGATTGAGGGAAATGCTCAGGGTTTAGAGTTAAAGGATGAAGAATGCTCTTTTTCAAAGGAAGGAAACTTCAAGGAGCTGCCCTGTGAAGAAGTTCCACACATTTTCTTTGAGTACATAGAAAAAGAAAACTCTGCGAAAGTTAAAGCTGACTTCATCGTTGTGGTTCAAGATAAGTGCATTCTTGTACCGAAAGGTAGCCTTCTGAAAACTTTTTCTATCGAATATAGTATGGTCAGGATCCGAGTTACTGAAGGAGAACCAATTGAGAAGTGGAGTGAGATAGCATCATCCATCTCGAAGAAGGGGATTTACCGGAGATTGAGATCTCCTATTGAAGGGTTATTAGTCCTTGTATATCAAGATCCTTTATCAAAGACTGATAGGTATGTGCTCTACGTCGATACCAACAATCAAGCGAAGGTGTTGAGAAAAAATGAGTGAAGAGGGAGACCTGGAGAAAATAATCCTAAAACACGCTTTAATAAACGCAATTAAGCATGGTGGAAAGGCACAGGTTGGGGCAGTCATTCCAAAGGTTTTAGGTGAATACCCAGAGCTCAGAGCTAGAGCGAAGGAAATAGCCGAGAAGGCCGCTAAGATTGTTGAAAGTGTGAATCTTATGCCTAAGGAAAAACAGGAGGAAACGCTCAAGAAAGAGTTTCCCGAAGTGAGATTGGAGCAAGAGAGGAAAGAAGAGCAAAAGAAACTCCCTAGCTTGCCAGAAGTAGAAAGCTTCAAGATAGTTGTTACTAGATTCGCTCCAAATCCCGACTTTGTTATACATCTGGGAAATGCTAGACCAGCGATCTTGAGCCATGAATATGCCAGGATCTATAAAGGGAAATTTATACTGAGATTCGAAGATACCGATCCCAGGATAAAAACTCCTTTGGCAGAAGCTTATAGTCAGATACGTGAGGATTTGAACTGGCTCGGCATAAGATGGGATGAGGAGTACATACAGAGCTTGAGAGTACCAATATACTATAAGGTAGCCAGAGAGCTCATAATGAAGGGAGGGGCATTTGTTGATGATACTTCCAAGGAAAACTATGAAGAGATGCTCAGCAGAGGAGAAGTGCATCCCAACAGAGAAAAAGCTCCAGAGTATAATTTAGAGCTGTTCGAGAAAATGCTCAGCGGACACTATGGAGAAGGAGAAGCAGTTCTTCGTGTGAAAACGGACCTCAGCTATTCTGATAAAAGCCTAGTGGATTGGGTGGCTTTCAGAATAATAGACACAGATAGGTACCCACATCCTATAGTAGGCTCGAGGTATATTGTGTGGCCGACATATAATTTTGCCAGTGCTGTAGATGATTATCTTATGGGAGTTACTCATATCATAAGAGGAAAAGAGCATTTGCAGAATACAATTAAACAAAAACACCTATACGAGCATTTGGGATGGAGGCAACCAGTTGCTATCCATTTAGGACGTCTGAGGCTTGAAGAGTTCATAATGAGCAAATCTCAAATAAAGAAGATCTTGAAAGAGAGTGGAGGCGCTTACTCGGGTCCAGAAGACCCAAGATTTGGAACGATAAGGGGGCTGAGGGAGAGAGGAATCACGGCGGAGGCGATAAGAGAAGTGATACTCACCGTAGGAGCAAAACAGTCTGATGCTAGTATTAGCTTCGCAAATCTAGCTGCAGAAAACAGGAAGATAATAGATCCGATTTCTCCAAGATTGATGTTTGTGGAGAATCCAGTTGAGCTCATCATCGAAAATGGAGATGGAAGCTGCATTGAGACAAAAATTCCATATCACCCTGAGAAATCGGAGATTGGAATAAGGGAGCTGAAGATTTGTTCTGGTGACAGGATCCTAATTTCTAAAGCTGATTACGACAATGCTCTTTCACTCAAAGGAGGAGAGCTGAGGTTGATGGAGCTTGGTAACTACAGGATAGATGGTCTCAAAGCTATTTTAGTTTCGAAGGATCTCTCATATGCGAGAGAGAAGGGACTCAGCATTGTACAATGGGTGTTGAAGGAGAACTCCAGACATGCTGTTCTCTTTATGCCCGAAGGAGAAACTCTCATTACCAAAAGTGGAACCATCGAAGATACAGAAAAGCTGAAAGAGTATGTTGGCAAAAATGTCCAATTAGTTAGAGTCGGCTTTGCAATTCTTAAATCATTCAGTCCTCTTGTTACCTTGATTTTCTCACATGAATAGGTTTGTTCAAACCGAATTTTTCATCTTTTCCCTAGCCAGATTCCCTTCCTTCCGTGAGGGTGTGAGTATTTTACTCTTCAATAGAACAGGAGAACTACGGACTATATAAAATCTTTTCGAAGTCACTTGAACAAATTATTGGTAGGAAGCTTAAACTAATAAACCCCATTGAAGTAAATGGCAGAAGGGGATGATACAAGCCCCTCGAACTGAATGAGAGGGAGAGATGAATAGACCATGTCAAAACCTTTCTATGTTAGGTTCCAAGTTCCGCAGGAACTTGCTGAACAAGTATATAAGTTAATTGAGAAAGCCAGATCTACAGGAGGAAAAATAAAGAAAGGGACGAACGAAACAACAAAGGCTGTCGAGAGAGGAGTTGCGAAACTAGTTGTAATAGCAGAAGATGTCGATCCTCCAGAAGTAGTAGCCCATCTTCCTTTGCTATGTGAAGAAAAGAAGATCCCATACGTTTATGTTCCAAGCAAAAAGAGGCTGGGAGAAGCTGCGGGGATCGAAGTGCAATCAGCAGCTGTTGCCGTCATTGAAGCGGGCGAGGCTAAACAGGATCTAAACGATCTGGTATCAAAAATAAACGAGGCCAAAGCGAAATCGAGCTAAATAAACCCTATTTTTTTTATTAAGTATAAAACCCAAAGTTTATAACCCAAGCTTTGCTATCAGAAAAAGAATAAGGGGTCAGCGCGAATGAGCTTGAAAGAAGAAAGATCTGCAATAATCGAAGAATTTGGTTATCCAGCGGAGGTCATCCAAATAATAGGTAGAACTGGAGTCACGGGAGAAATAATACAGGTAAGAGTCAGGGTTTTGGAAGGAAGGGATAAAGGAAGGATCCTCACAAGAAACGTGAAGGGACCAGTCAGAATAGGCGATATCTTGATTCTCAGAGAAACGGAGAGAGAAGCAAGGAGGCTCTCAGGTAGGTAGAAACTCAAGGAGGGAATATGGATATGCCAAAGCTGATCAAATGCGCTTTCTGTGGGAAAGAAATATTTCCTGGGACTGGCTTCATGTTTGTTAGATTGGATGGGAGTGTTCTGTGGTTCTGCAGCAGGAAATGCTACAAAAACATGATGGTCCTCAACAGGAGACCTGAAAAGCTCAAGTGGACCTACAAAGCTTCCGTTGCAAAGAGGTAGGCTAATATGTCTGTGGAAAGAACCTTCGTGATGATAAAGCCTGATGCCGTTGAGAGGAAACTAGTGGGGGAGATCATTTCGAGATTTGAAAGGAAGGGTTTCCGAATAGTAGCCTTGAAGCAATTGAGAATGACCAGAGAGCAAGCTGAAGAGTTGTACTCTCCCCACAGAGAAAAACCATTCTTCAAGGATTTAGTTGATTTCGCCACAAGGGGACCAGTAGTTGTTATGATAGTTGAAGGAAATTCAGCCGTAGATGTTGTGAGATTGATGATTGGATCAACAGATGGAAGGAAGGCAGCACCTGGAACGATAAGGGGGGACTACGCGCTAGATATACAGGAGAATGTGATTCATGCTTCAGACTCAAGGGAAAGCTTTGAGAGAGAACATAGGATTTTCTTCTCAAAAGAAGAATTGGCTTAATTTTTTCGTAAACTAACATATTATTAGCAAGACACTTTGAAATTCTTTCATTTTTATGATAGCGATGGAGCAAATACATCGAACCTAGTTGAATGGATACAAAACTAATGCTTATAATCTCAAAAATCTAAAATCGAAAGGGAAAATTGAAAAAAGGGCTGAGTGAAGTATGAACAAATCAAGAGAAAAAGGTAAATCTCACAGCATGCGTCCGGTGAGAGTAGGAGTTCCCAAATGGCTTCGTTTGGAACCAGAAGAAGTTGAAGAGCTTGTCGCCGAGCTAGCCAGAAAAGGCTATTCTCCATCGATGATTGGAATAATACTCAGAGATCAGTACGGAATTCCACTAGTCAAATCTGTTACTAACAAGAAGGTAACACAAATATTGAAAGAGAAGAACCTTCTCCCCCCAATACCTGAAGATCTTTATAACTTGATGAGAAAAGCAGTCAACATTAGGAGGCACCTCTCTGAACATCCGAAAGATGAAAACGTGAAGAAAGGATTGCAGGAAGTTGAGTCTAAGATAAGAAGGCTCGTGAGGTATTACAAGAGAAGAGGAATTCTTCCTCAGAATTGGGAGTATGATCCTGAAGCAGCGAAGCTAATGGTATCCCAGAGCATGTGATATTTTCAAATATATTCTCCAACTAATTAGAAAACTCTCATTGCCTCAACAAAAGGTCTTTATTCTCATTCCCATCACGAAAGGGTAAAGTTTCCAGTCGTCATAAGAAGGTCGAATATAGAATTTTCATTATATTAGGAATAACAGACCCAAAATAGAATGCGCAATTCTTTTAATACCCGTAACTTAATAAATCAAGGGTGTTTCGTATCGGTGGTCCTGTCTGATAATAGAGTAAAATTTGTTACACATCCCTTAGCTAAGGCGATTCTAACTTCGCTTAGAGATAGAAATACCAAGCAGATAGAGTTCAGAAGGGGCCTAGTAAGGCTCGGCATTTTCATTGCCTATAGGATTGTAGAAGACTTTCCAACAGAAGAAATAACTGTAGAAACTCCCCTGGGAGTAAGGGCAAAAGGGATAAGGATACCTGATCTCGATAGAGTAGTCATAGTACAGGTCTTGAGGGCATCGATGCCCTTGGTAGAAGGGATGATCAAGATTATTCAGGGTGCTAGGCAAGGTGTCGTTAGTGCTAGGAGAGTTGAAGAGCTAGGCATGAGCGAGGATAAATGGTTCAACATTGAGGTGAAATATGTGAAGTTTCCGAAGATAAACAGCGATGACAATTTAATAATAGCAGATCCAATGTTTGCTACAGGTTCAACAGCTATTGCCGTTATGAATGAGTTAGTGAAAAGGGGAGCAAAGCCTAAGAGGATCATCCTAGCAAACGTAATCTCAACCGAACTGGCAATAAAAAGGTTCCTTGAAGCTTATCCTAATTCCCAGATCTACACCATAGAAGTCGATCCGGAACTCAACGAGAAGGGCTATATAGTTCCTGGTCTTGGAGATGCTGGCGATAGGGCTTTCGGTGAGTAAAAATAACAGATGATTAAAATATAAAAACCTTGAATAGAAAGTTTACCGTTGCTATTTGAATTAACGTGAGAAAGGTGTTAAAGATGGTCACAGCTCTCCAAGTTCCTGCTGATGAGCTGATCAGAAGGATAGCCAAAAAATTAAAGGAAGAATATAGTGACAAGGTTAGGCCACCAGAGTGGAGTAGGTTCGTAAAAACAGGTATTCATAAGGAATATCCGCCAGTTCAAGATGATTGGTGGTATCTGCGAGCAGCCTCTATGTTGAGGAAATTGTATAAATCAAAGGAGCCAATTGGGATTACTACATTCAGTGTTATCTATGGAGGAAAGAAGAGGTTCGGCAGTAGCCCTCCACACTTCAGGAAAGCTTCGCGAGCGATTATAAGGAATATTTTGAAGCAATTGGAATCCGCCGGTCTCGTCACAAAGGTCCCAGGCTCGGGAAGGCAGCTTACTCCTATGGCGGTCTCAATGCTCGATAGAGTCAGCAAAGAAATATTCAAGGAGCTTGTCGAAAAGAACCCTGACCTGAAAATATATCTTGAGTGAAGAAGGAAATTTAATAGCCTGTCTGGAATATTTATTTGACAAGGTGTAAGAAGTGGGAGAAGAAGAATATGACGAAGAGCTGGCAGAAATACAGCGTAGAAAGCTCCTCGAATTGCAGAGAAGGATGAGCTCCGAAGAAGAAAGGAAAAGAAGGGCTGAAATTGAAGCGCAGAAGCAAGAGATATTGAGGAAGATATTAACTCCAGAAGCTAGGAACAGGTTAAACAATGTTAAGCTCGTACGCCCAGAAATTGCTCAGCTAATCGAAGAACAATTGATCTTACTGGCCCAGAGCGGGAGAATCGCAGAACCTCTAACCGATGAACAGTTGAGAGAAATCCTCCAGGACATATATTCGAGGTCTCGTAAAGAATATAATATAAAAATCAGGGAAAAGGATTGAAGCAGGTGTTCAGGTTATGGCTCACTTTAAACCTTTGGGAAAAAAGCTCAGGTTAGCTAAAGCACTCAAATCAAACCAACCCGTTCCCGTATGGGTTTCAGTTAAAACCCTCAGAAAAGTGAGATTCAACTTGAAAAGAAGAAATTGGAGAAGAGCAAAACTTAAAGTTTAGGAGGGATGAGCAATGAGGGCCAACAAATTAGAGCTAACGCTTAATCTCTCCAGAGTTTATACTACTAGGAGGACAAAGAGAGCAAGTAGAGCCGTTAGATATCTTCGCGAATTAATAAAGAAAAGGACTCATGCCGAAAAAGTGCTCATTGATGAAAAAATCAACAGACTCATATGGATGAGAGGAATAGAAAAACCGCCGAGGAAGCTTCGAGTTGTCATATCGGTTGAGGAATCAGAAGAAATCAAAACGAAGACTGGAAAAACCATTAAGATTCCAAAAACTGTGAAAGTCTCTCTCCCATCCGAAGGAAAGGAAGAGGTCAAACAGGAAGCAGCTTGACGAGAATTAAGAACTGGAACTCTTCCCTTTTAATGTAGATACGAAGTTACTGCGAAATAGGATTTTTATTTCTATGCTTCGGGTATCTTACTTATGAGTGTTTGAAAAGTGAGTGATGAGAGTATGCTGACCTCGAAAAATGGGATGGAGGTCAGCCACGAGCTCCCCTTCTAGACTTTCTAAAAATACAGAAGCATGTTGGACAATTTTATTAGGAAGAAAACTAATTCGAAGTGGTGTTTCCTTGCCACCATGCTTGATTAGTAAATTAAAGACTCGAACCTGAATATACACGGAGAAGCTATGATTTTCTCTGGAGGAGCTATAGCCCTTCGAAGTGAAAGAGAGGTCAGTTTTAGGAAAGTAAACTATATTTATGTAACTAATACTAAATATCAAAAGATAACAATTCGTACTAGTGCGGTGTAGAAATTCATGAACATTTCCAAACTCAACATTTACAGGAATCCCAATATAGGCGTTTTTCTATTTGCCAATAATAAAATAGCACTGATACCGCCGAATGTGTCGAAGGCTACGAAGAAAACAATTGCGGAAACGCTCCAGGTAGATCCGATTGAGACAACTATAGCAGGGATGCATATTATAGGTGTCCTGGTGACTGGAAACGATTCATGCATTTTAGTGCCTGATATAATAAAACAGGAAGAGCTCGATGAGCTCAAGGAAACCATAGAAGGTTCGATGAAGGTAGAGGTAATAACGACCAGACATACAGCCTTGGGAAACTTAATATCTACCAATAACAAGGCTGCTTACATATCAAAATCTTTTGAGGTAACTGTCGAAGAATTAATAACTAAAGGCCTCGGAATACCCGTTTATAGGAGAGCTTACTTGGGATTGCCGATAATTGGATCAATGATTGTTGCCAACGATAGAGTCGCATTTGTACACCCAATGATACCCGAACAAGAACTCATAACAATAAGCAATGAACTGAAGGTAACTCCGGTTCATGCTACAGTCAACGAAGGGGTTGGCTTCATCAAAATCGGCATAGTAATGAACAACAGCGGTATCTTGATAGGCGGCTCAACCACAGGACCTGAACTCGTCAATATAACTTCCGCCTTAGCTTAAGAAGAAATCTCTCGTATGAACGGACTTCTATATCCGCTCTTTAAGGAAAATGAAAGTTTGGATAATTCAAAAAATAGAATTCACAGTGACTTTTATTCAACTTTTCTTTTTTTGGATATTGACGCTGACCTCAAGATGAAGTCTTATAGCAATCGATGAAGTCAAGGATGTTATATAACAATAGCAAAGAATATGTTAAGCTTATAAATGCTTTTTTAAAAACACTAGTTAGTTATCGCTTAGTGGTGCGTCATAGATGGTCAAGTCAGCATATCATTACATTTCATTGCTTTGGAAAAAGCCATATAGTGGTGAGTATGGAAAAACTCTGAGAACGAGAATGATAAAATGGAGAAGGCAGCAGACAGTGGTGAGAATAGAAAAGCCGACTAGACTCGATAGAGCAAGATCTTTAGGATACAAAGCAAAGCCAGGAATAATTGTAGTAAGAGTCCGTGTTAGAAAAGGAGGACAGAGGAGACCTAGACCGAATAAAGGCAGGAGACCGAAAAGATACGGAGTTTACGGATATGCAGTAGCCAAGAGCCTTAGGCTTATAGCAGAGGAGAGGGCTGCCAGGAAATATCCTAATTTGGAAGTCCTCAATAGCTACTATGTAGGAGAAGATGGTAATAGCAAATGGTTCGAAGTGATAATGGTTGACCCCGATCACCCAGCAATAAAGAGCGATCCCCAGTTAAAGTGGATAATAGAGTCTCATAACAGAGGAAGGGCATTTAGGGCTCTCACAAGTGCTGGTAAGAAGATGAGAGGATTGAGAAAGAGCAGAGGGCTGAAGGGAACTGTAGCATATAAATTCAAAAAGAAGGCCAAAGAAAGGGAAAAGAAGAAAAGGCATGAGGCAAGTAGAGGAGCAAGACTTATTGCCCCTGCTGATATACTTGAAAAATACCATGGTGGAGATATTAAGTAACATCTATCTTTCTTCTTTCCACAGAGAATATTTTTACTAAAGGGCTCGCATATGGCAAAAATAGTTTCAATAGAAATTTCAGCAATCAGGCATATGACTGAAGACGAGAAGAAAGTAGAAGCATGCATCAACGCTTTGCTTCCTCCAGAAGAAAGAGAGAAGTCCAAGCTAATTAAGACGAACACAAAAGGTCATTATGGAAACGAAATAACGTACATGAAACTCGCCGAGGTATCTGATCCTGAAAGAGTTGGGAGCTTTATTCTAAACAATTTGGACGAATACTCAAAGAACATAATTTCGATGACGGCTGAGCAGAGGATAGAAGGAAAAAAACTATACATCAGGCTTCACAAGCATTTGCTCTTGGACAATAAATTGGTAATCAGCGATAGTGATGAAGCTGTAAGAGTCGCAATAAAATTTACATCGGAGGAATCCCTAAAGAAGACTTTGGAAGAACTGCGAAAAAGGAGATAGGAATTTGCTCTTAGTAGACGCTTATGTGAGGCCAAAAAATGAAGAAGAAATCAACAAAATATTTGAGCTGGAAGCAAGATTCGGGTACAAAGCTGTAGGGATTGATAAACAATACGAAGGGAGTTCAGACGAAAGGATAATTACATTTCCTGTACGTGTTGTTTCAGGAAGAAATGAGGCAGAGGCAAAGGAGGTTTTGAGAGAATGCAAGAAGGGCGAGCTTGTAATATCGAAGCCAAATGATCCAGGGTCTCTCAGAGTTTTCAGTCGAGATACTAGAGCTCACATAGTTGAAATCTCACCAAAGCTTGTTCATCTGATGGATCGTAACCAAGCTGAGCTATTGAAAGTGGGAAAGAGCTTCATAGGTTTTTCCCTATCTTCTCTCATAGATGACCCGAAAATGTTCTGGTGGCTTTCATTTCTCCTGAATTATTCGATGAAATATAACATAGACTTGGTTATATTCAGTGGAGCATCGCGATTCGAGGAATTAGTTCACCCTAAGACAACGCTGAATTTACTCATTCAAGCTGGTTCGCCAAAGGAGATAGCTTTCAAGATAATGGATGGAAATAAATTGTTGAAAATTTTGGGGATTATGGATTTTGCTGTGGAGAAAAGGTGAAATAGATGGGAATAGCAGATATTACAGTGCTCTTATGTCTTGGTCTTTCCGTTGCAAATTTGTTCATGTTTATTTATCTTCTAATTTATAAAAAGAGAATAGAAACCGGAAGAGAACCAAATCTGCTAAGAGGAAAAACCATACCAGCCATTAGAACAATTAAATTTGGCAAGAAGTTCAGGAAAAGATATATTATTTTTGAAGTTCTTTCGAGAGATGCTATAGATGGAGAGACAGTAAAGAAGCATATCAAGTCAGCTGTAGCAAAGCTTTTCGGAGAACCAACCGTAATGTCGTCGGGCATCTCTCTAATTTTTTATGACGAAAAAACCAATATTGGAATTTTGAGAGTGAATCGAGAGAGCGTTTCCCTTGTTATAGCATCTTTTCATATTGCGGGGAAGGAAGGTAAAGAAAAGAAACTAATGTTAGTCCCAATTAAGGTTACTGGAAGTTTAAAGAAGGCAAAGGAATTGATTGAAAAGCGTTGATTCGTAAATTAGATATAATATCAAGTTACTTTCTCCAAAATTTCTCCTCTCAAATCAAAAAAAGTTGCGCCGGTTACCTTTACAATCACTTCATCACCCAATTTCCATTCTCCGCTGTTTTTCACTACAATACTCAGATAGTTCTCGGTTCTGACGGTCAGACTTTTTCTCTTCTCTGAGGCCTCTACAATGAAACCCCTAATCTTTTTTCCAACGTAACTATTCATTTTTTCTGAGCTAATTGACGAATGTAGATCCAAAAGTTTTCTACTCCTAGCTTTTTTTACACCGTCGGAAATCTGCTCAAGACGGGCAGATATTGTGAAAGGGCGAATTGTGTACTGTGCTATATGTATCCTGTCGATGAGACCAGTCTTGATAACTTCTAGGGTTTTCTCGAACGCTTGTTCATCTTCTCCCGGATGTCCCACCATAATATCTGTGGCTATTGTAATATTCGGTATCTCTTTTTTGAGAGTTCGAATGATATCTAGGTATTCTTTCACCGTATAGTTTCTATTCATCAATTTCAGGACTTCATCATCTCCGCTCTGGAGTGGTATGTGTGCGAACTTGTAGATATGCTCAAGTCTGTAAGCTTCAATGAGTTTCCAAAGGATATCTCTCAATGTATCGGGATTCATCATAGCAACTCTCAGCATGTACTTTCCCTGCACTTCATTGTTTATCTCTCCTAAAAGCTCAGGGAGAATCTTTCTACCTGAAATATCGATTCCGTAGACCCCCGCATCCTGACTGGCAAGCTGAATTTCCTTTGCTCCAGCTTCCACCAAATTTCTCACCGCTGGAATGATAACTGAAGGTGGTCTACTGAGAAGTGCCCTCCTAGCATGTTTCGTAACGCAGAAGCTGCAATTTCCTAAACATCCATCGTTGATAGGCACAATACCTATTACTCCATCGAGAATCGAAGGAACCAAATTTTTCTTACTATTACTTAATCCTAATCTGATCTTCTCACCACCGCTAAGAGCAGCAGTAACTTCCAATATCCTATATGGAGAGATTAGGATGGCCTCGGGGGCTTGTCTTAGTATAGCGTAGGGGTTGATTTCTGTGAGGCAACCTGCTACCACTAATTTGGCCTTTGGATTTTCAGACTTAAGTTTCGAAATCAGCTTTAAACTCTTCTGCTCAGAGTCAGCTCTGACAGCACATGTATTCACAATTATAACATCGGCTATGTTGGGGTTTTCAGTAGGGTTGAACCCTTCCCTCATTAATAGCATCTTCATTAAGTTACTGTCTCCTCTGTTTAGTGCGCACCCCAGAGTTTCTATGTAGAACTTCATCATTTTTACCCTCTTCAGGAACGTCGATCGCTTTTTTCAACTCGATTAAGAAAGAGGCTATAGCATTCTTTATTTCTTCTTTTTCACTTTCGTTAGGTCTTTTTGTAGCATATAGATATAACAGGGGTCTTGAACCCAATCTTTGGATCTCTTGAAGTATTGTCGAAGAATTCATCACAGGAAAGGCATTCTTATCGGAGATTAGAAGCAACTTTGTTGAATCTGCTCCTCCAGATATTGGCAATGAAATATATGAAACGATTGAGGGAGGATTTGGTGATTTTTCTTTGAGCTTAGAATTTATATATTCTCTTGCTATACAGGAGAGAATTTCGTTGGGGAGAGCTGAAGGCGTCGAACAGCAACTGCTCTCTACAATCTTTAGACGCTTAAGCATCATATCGCAAATTGTTTGTTTTTGATTCGCTATCAAAGCAAAGGCCGAACCCAAGGTATCGAGCAGCGAAGCAGGGTTAATCTTCAGTTCTGAAATATCAGCAATAGAGCTTAACATCGTGGCAATGTCCTCTTCCCTTTTTATGACAGAATAGAGTGGGATTCTTCTGTTGATTATCCCCTTTGAAAGAAGAGAGAGGGAAGGGATATCACTAGAAGCAACGACCTTCAAAATTAGGTCAATGAAGCTGTCGTCAATCTTGTAACCATATTTAACCGAAGAGTTCCAGATAGCGGAGGGAAGGAAAAGGTTCCAAAAATTTGAAGGCATTCCAGGAAACAGTCTAGCTATTTTTCTCCTGATTTTCTCCCAATCTTTAGATATTCCAACGAGAAGGCTTCTATAGGTGAGATCTATCGAAATTACTTTGTGATGGAAATAAACCCACTTGTACATCATATATCTAGCATAGTAAAGCTCTTCAATTGAGCTTAAAAGCTTTGAAGGAATAGATAAGACAAGTTCCTTGTCATAGCTGGTTAACCCGAGACCGCTTATTATCCTTTCAATATCTATGATACCATATGTCGAACCAGTATTATAGGCATCTCTAGCTAAATAGTCAATTCTATCTGCATCTAAAATATCCCCAGAAATGAGCCTTCTAACTACTCCTACTCCCAATGGAGATAAAACGGAATCACCCATTTCTTCTTTGCAGAGAACATGAGATGCTGAGGCAAGATATTTGGAGAGCTTTTTCCCATTTTCCCATCCTTTCTTTATCTCGTTAGCAAGCTTCTTAGCAAAAAGGCAAGAGTAATATTCATGAAGTTTCAGACCTTTTCTAGTGGCTTCATCTACTACTTTCACAAGCTCTTCTGATGTTCTGCCAGAAGAGACTTCTTCCATGAGAACTAGCTCGGTTATATGACTGTATGGAAGATGTCCAATATCGTGGAGTAGCCCTGAAAGCCTGACTATTTGTTTAAAATCCTGAAAACTGCACCTGCTTCTTAATAAAGCTGATATTTTTTCTGGCGTATTAACTTCAATAGCATCGGCCATCTTTCCTGCTACATGCATGACTCCTATCGAATGTTCAAATCGAGAGTGTTTCGCTTGTGGATAAACGAAAAATGTGAATCCAAGTTGCTTTATTCCATGAAGTCTGTTGAGAATTGGATGTTGTAAAATAGCATACTCGTAATCATTTACAGGAATTATATTGTGAACGGGATCTTTGAATATCGTCCGCGCTTTGTTTGACAGCGCTTTATCCGGCAAAGCTCTCCACCTTTTAAAAGTATCATTTTTGTGATTTTAACTCTATTGGGAAATAAAGAGTGGAAATCCCTTTCCGCGAGGTGAGAAGCTATGTCCATGAGGATGGTTTGCTATTCTATTTTAGAAAAAGGACTACTTTGCTAACCGTTTCTTCTTAGATGCCGATTCCAATCATCTTATATTTTCGTGTTTCCATTTAAGGGGGTTCCGTCTTGACCAGAAGTCTCACCTAGCTCATCCGGGGGATCATGTGTGACCATCGAGCCCAACTCTACGAGCTTGGAGCATTTCTCCCATAGCTACGCAGAACTCAGAAATATACAAATTTTTCAGCTTTTTCATGAAATACTTCCATTGAATAAGAAATTGCATATAGTTCTAGGATATAGAAAATGGTGAGATGAATATGAACTATGTAGACTTCTCCATTGAACATAAAGATGGTCTCGGACCCGCATCAGAAGCGACCGAATCAAAATCAACATCATCTTTTCTCAGTTCCCGGATTCCACATCATCTAGCGGTTATTTTCAATAGATTCTTCCTCCTTTTTATTCTTTGCGTAAGCTAAACTCAAGTCTTCGTCTCTCTCATGAATCAAATTACTGATAGTTTTCTTTTATAGAAAATCTATTCAGCTGAAGCAAGGACATCATATCGTTTATTAAGAAAAAAATAAAAAACAAAGGTCACAATTTTAAGCTAGGGAACTCGTATCTGAGGAAAGGCTTTGATGGATCATGCTAAAAAAGGAGAATGAGCCTAAAGAAAGGGTCTGATGATGATACGGCTATTGATTTGAATAGCCTTTCCACTCAATGAAAAGTAGAGGGGTAGGCGAGCAGAAATTCATTACCATATAGTAAGCAATGTTATGGTTATTTTAACTAAATTGGGAGATGGTGGCTAAATGGAAAAGCGGCTTGGAATCTATATGAACCAATGCCCTAACTGTGGTGGACCTATTTCAGATGCTCGCTTGAATAAAGGACTAGTTTGTGAGAAATGTCTTCCAAAAGTTGACAGGGAAGTTACTCCCAAAGAACTATTATTATTACTATATAGAAAAGGTTCTCTGAAAGAGCTGAAGTCTAGATATGAGATCGAGAAAGAGACCGATAATTTTATGGATCTATTTGAGAAAGCAGTTGGCTGGCCCCCTTGGAGTTCTCAGATAACATGGGCTAAAAGAGTCCTTCAAGGGACAAGTTTTTCTATAATTGCTCCTACTGGAGTTGGAAAAACCGTTTTTGGGTTGATAATGGCTCTCTATCAAGCCAAGAAGGGTTCAAAGAGTTACCTCGTTTTCCCAACAACTCCTCTCGTTCTTCAAATGTGTGAGAAGCTGAAGAGCTTCAATGAGAAGGTTAGAGCGGTCAAAGATGAAGAAATAGTTTGTATACATGGTAACATGAAACAATCGGAAAAGAAGGAGGCGTTACAGAAAATAGAAGAAGGGAAGTTGAAGATACTCCTGTCCACCTCAAAATTTATGATAAATAGGAGCAATCAGCTTTCTTCCCTTGGATTCTATTTTCTATTCGTAGACGATGTAGATTCTGTCCTCAAGAGCAAAGCAAGCATAGACGCTACCTTGAAAGTGATGGGTTTTCACGATGAAGACATAGAGAATGGGATAGAGCTTATCAGGTTAAAAAGAAGGATGAGCTATGCGAATGGCAATGCTTCAAAAAGAGAGGAGCAAACATTGGAAAATCTTTCTAAGAAACTGAAAGAAGCTAAAGAGAGAGTTAGATCCACGTTAGTAGTGAGTAGTGCTACAGGAGGATCCAGAGGTATGAGAGCACTTCTTTTTCGGGAACTGTTGGGCTTTCAGATTGGAGGAAGAACTGAAATCTTCCGAAATGTAGAAGACGTATACAATGAAGTACCTGACAAAGAAATAGAAGAAGAGCTTTACAGAATCATATCTTTGCTAGGAAAGGGAGGTTTGATTTATGTCCCTACCGACCTTGGAGTAGAGTATGCAGTTAAGCTTACTAGTTGGCTGAAAGAGAAAGGTATTAGGGCAGAGGCTTTTTATTCAAAAACATCTAAAGTTCTGGAGGCCTTTCAGAAAGGTGAAATAGATGTTCTCGTAGGGGTTGCTGTTTATTATGGAGTTATGGTAAGGGGGCTAGATCTGCCTACTATCATCAGATATGCGGTTTTCATAGGACCTCCCAAATTCAGATTCTCCTTTGATTTGACTGGAGCCCACCCGATAAATATAGTTAAATTGCTCTCCGCAATAGCGGAGGCCAATATACCAAAGGTTTCTGAAAGGGCAAAACCACTTCTTCTACCTCTTCGGAGAGCATTGAGAAGGCTTTCTCCTGCCGCCCTCCAACTGCTGGCGAGTGATTCTCCAGTAACGGGAACCCTCAAAGAAATTCAAGGAGAACTTAAGAAAGCTAAGGAATTCCTGAAGAGAACTTTAGAAGATAATAATGTGATTGAAGCCCTCAAAAAAACTGGAGAAATTTTCATTGAAATAACTCCAAGTGGAAAATTCATAATAATACCAGATGCCAAAACATACATACAAGCATCAGGACGAACTAGTAGGCTCTATGCAGGAGGCTTAACTAAGGGGCTAGCTGTTACTTTAATAACACCGAAGGAAATCCCTGTTCTCAAATCCCTTGAAAGAATATTGTCTTTTTACACTGATAAGTTTTCTTTTAAACCTATCTCTCAGACGGACTTAAATGAAATTTTGAAAGAGATAGACAATGATCGTAGAAAACTAATCGATGCTCTGGAAGGTAGAGAAGCGAGCAAGTTGAAGGAATTAGTGAAGACTGCTCTGATGATAGTTGAGTCTCCCAATAAAGCAAGAACAATATCGAATTTCTTCGGAAAGCCGAGTGTGAGGATTCTTCCGAACGGGGCAAGAGCGTATGAGATTTCTATTGGTAACCTAACATTAACTATAACTGCTACTGAGGGACACATAGTTGACCTTCTTCCTAGCGCTAGTAATGAGGCTCTGGAATACAGCGGGCTGAGAAATGAGTTATATGGAGTTGTTTATGATCTCGAAAATAAAATCTTCCTACCTGTGTACTCTACGATTAAAAAGTGTCGTGAATGTGGATATCAATTCGTAGAAGATACAAAAACATGTCCAAGATGTGGCAGTAAAAATGTAGTTGATAAAACAGATACAATAATTGCTCTTAGAAATCTCGTTGCTGAATTCGACAAAATACTGGTAGCTACAGATCCAGATTCTGAAGGTGAAAAAATAGGCTGGGATGTTGCTGCTGTGCTTAGACCACTTAGCAACGAAATAAAGAGGATAGAATTTCATGAAGTGACAAGAAGAGCTATACTGGATGCACTTAAAAACGAAAGATTGCTCGATGAGAAACTTGTGACTGCCCAAATTGTACGCAGGATAGAAGATAGGTGGATAGGCTTCTTCCTTTCTAAAAAACTCCAAACCGAATTTTGGAAAGAATACTGTAGCAAAAAAAGACTAAGCAATTGTGGAGAGAATAGGAATCTCTCAGCAGGAAGGGTTCAGACACCTGTCCTTGGATGGATTATCGATAGATATAATGAGTATAAGAAAAGTACTGGATTTGTAGTATCCGTCGAAGCAAAAGTTGGTAAATCCACCAGACAATTTGAATTTATAGTAAAAGACCCAGATCTATTTGTTAAACTCGGGCAGGAAAAGTTTCTGAATATCAATGTGCTTAAAGAAGAGAAAGTGAAGTTGAATCCGCCCCCTCCGTTTACGACTGATTCTTTGATAACAGAAGCTAACAGGGTCTTCGGTTTTTCGGCTCAGGAAGTGATGAGGCTTGCCCAAGATTTGTTTGAGCTTGGGTTAATAACCTACCATAGAACTGACAGCACAAGGATTTCAACGCTAGGGATAGAGATCGCAAAAGAATATCTGCGGAGAGTAAAGGGAGAAGAGTTGGAAAAAACATTTTCCCCAAGAACTTGGGGAGAAGGAGGTGCTCATGAAGCTATAAGACCGACTAAGCCCTTCAGTAGAGAAGAACTGAGGAGATTGCTTGAAGAGGGAGAAATAGAGCTTGTTAGAACTCTGACTTCAAAGCACTTCTCTCTTTATGATTTAATATTCAGGAGGTTCATAGCTTCTCAGATGAAGCCAGCAGAAGTTCTCCGACAAAGAGTTGTTTTGAAGTTTGGTGAGATTATTCACGAGCAAGAATTCATTACCAATATTGTTTCTGAACCTGGATTCCTAGAATTTTACTCCTACTTGCGTACAGAACCTCCCTTATCTTCAGGAGTTTTTGAAGTTATAGATTGGAAATACTATAAAAAGAGGCTAGTTCCATTATATACAGAGGGGGAAGTTGTTGCATTGATGAGGGAAAGAAGGATTGGTAGACCAAGCACTTATGCGACAATAATATCGAAGCTTCATGCTAGAAAATATGTGGTAGAGAGCAGAAAACATGGGAAGCTTATTCCTACAGAACTTGGTATAAACATTTTTAACTACCTAAATCAAAAATTTAGAAGCATGGTAAGCGAAGAAAGAACTAGGACCTTGGAAGCGAAAATGGATGATATCAGTGAAGGTAAACTCGAGCATTCGGGAGTAATAGCTGAATTGTATAAAGAAATAGAAGCAATCGGAGGAATGGAGGAAAAAAGAAAATGAGAATAGCAATAGCTCATATGTCTTTGAAGCTTATGTCCAAAAAACTTAACTTCGAAAGGACAAAGAAAGTAGTTCAGGAAGCCAAACAAAGGGGAGCTAAGGCCATTATATTACCCTCTATGATAAACATAGGACCGATCTTTTCATTCTTCAGCCCAGCTCAAGTCAAATCTATAGTAAGGAATCATGCAGAGAGAGTCCCTTCCGGTCCAACTTCAACTTTTCTTTCTTCGTTGGCTGTTTCCAATGGTATTTTCATCGTAGTAGGTCCTATAATTGAAAGAGCAGGTCCAAAGGTATTCCTGACATCCTTCGCTGTCTCTCCAACCGGATCTATCATAAACAGATACAGAAAAATTGTTTTGAACCCTCTAGATAAAACTCTCGGCTTTTCAGAAGGAAAAACTCTCGATTATTTCGACCTTAAGGAAAAGTATGGAATTTTGATAGAAGGGGATATTCAATTCCCAGAAATAGCTCGAGGACTAACAATATTGGGATCTACAGTTCTAGTGGGATATCCTCGCATCGATCCAGTTTTCGATAAAAAACTGAGGAAATTACTTGAATCGCGCAGCATTGAGAATAATCTTCCTCTTATTTCAATGGGAGGGATTGTAAAGAGTCAGGAGCAAACTATGGCTGAACTTCCAACTTTCATTTTTGATCCGTCTGAAGGTTTGATTGAGGAGATTTCCCTGGAGAGCGGGAGAACTGAAGAGAAGAGAGGAGATGAAGAAAAAGTAGTAATACTCGAATTACAAAATTACTCCCAAAAAATGTATGCGCAGGATCAAGAATTTTCATTCAGTTTATTTTCGGTGGTTTATAGGAACCTGAAAAGGCATTTGGGGAAGGAAGAATCAGAAAAGGAGGAAGATGAAAAATAAAACTATTTACGCGAATCTTTAAATCAATATTTATCGTAACGTGGAGCATGAGTCTATATAAATTTAAAAACCACATGCAGTGACTCATTATACAGGTTTCAATATCTTTACCCGTTTAGGTATATATTCCTAAGGTTTCGCGGTGAAGCATTTTGAAATGTAGAATTGCAAAGCTCGTTGGAGATGAGCTATATTGTAGTGAGGGGGAATCGAAGTTAGAATTTTATGAAGCAATATATAAAGCAAAAAAAGGAACTTTAAAAATAATCAAAGAAGGAAAAGAACTCTCTTGGCTAGAAGCTTTGCTTCAAAAAACAAAAAATGACCAGAATGCATGGATAATTTTCTCAGTCTATTATGACTTAATCGAAAGAGGTAGGAAGACTAGGGAGGGGCCTTTTCCAAACACTCTTGAACTGATTTCTGATGGAAAGCCTTATGCTATTGTTTTCGTTGTTGAAGAAACAGTGAGGTTCAAAGTCGAGCAAATAGCAGAATGGCTCGACATTTCGAGGAGATTGGGGAAGGATTCGATTATAGCGATTGTAGACAAACATGGAGACGTATCTTATTATATTATGGAAAGATTCGCTTAGAGTAAGACTGACAACAGATTAGGAAGAGTTTCCCGCAATATAATAGTTTGAGTCCTGTCTCTATCGGAATCAGCTTTTTAATAGCTTCAGCTTCTTCCTCTTAATGCTCATTTCGAGCTTAAGGTAATCAAGGCCTATTAGGGGGAAATCTATAGAATTCATTTCATGAACACCAATAGTTTCGCTAAAATTAGTTTCGAAGTTAAAATTATAACTAGAGATATAAAACGGTGGACGAACACTGATTCTGAGATTAGAAGGGATATCGAGAGGGTAAGATATTTCCATTTTTAAAAACCACGTAATATCATTTCTCTTCATCTCGAACTTTCTAATAACAACAGTTGGAGGTTTTACCTCAACATGAGGGATCATTTCTAAACCAGTAAAGATTGGCTTATCAGATAAGAGTCTCATCTTGTGAAGCAATGTGAAATCAGGCTGTTTCGAGAAACTAATGTAGGAAGGTCCCTTCGTTTTTATCTCTAGAATATTTTGCCTATCGAACACGTTTATATGCTTCAAAGAGATAAAAGAAATTGAAGAGCTGGGCATCTCTACAATGATAAAATTACTGCTGAGTTCATCTCCCAATCGATCTTTCACAAGAGCATATGGCTGAAGCCAGTATGCCCTTGGATTTTTTACCTGTTTCTTAATTTTGATTTCTGTCTCTCCACCGATGAAGAACTCTTCAGAATGCGAATTCTTCAATATGAGGAGATCTTTTTCACAGAACCAGTATGTAGCTCCCTTAGTTTTTCCTCCCTTGCAATCTTTGGTCGATTCAATTTCTATAAGACCAGGTAAAACCGGTTCAGAACTTCTCCCGCTGTCAGAAAGGAAATATTCCCCCCACTCATCGATAGAGATAATCTGTGGAGAATTATCAGGTAAGAAATTATACTCTCCTTTTTTTCGTTCAATGACGGCCCATGTACCATGGAAATTGGGGAAATAAATATAAGACCTGTCCTGTGAGACAAGATCTATTATCGATTGCTTGACAATCCATCCTGTACCCCTAGCAGGGTCGATTTCTTCTAGCCAAATCGTTCTGCCTCCTTCGCAACCTTGAAATGCTTCAAACCTACTACCTCTCAGATCTATAATACCACAGAATTGCTCTTTCATCAGTCTTTCAATAATGTATTTCTTGATTATGGGCTCATTTTCAATAATCAGCAACAGTCCTCTTAAGCCTAAAAGGCTACTGCCTCTTACTTTCATGACTGTAAACCTTTTTTATTTCCAGGATATCAGGATATTAAGAAATAAAATTAATTGCCCCACGGAATATTTTAGGTCTCCATACTAGGTAATTTAACTCGACAAAATTAAAAAGGAACGAAGATCCTATAGATGAAGGAGAGAAAGCATAATCTTCTTTATAATTTTTCACAGCTAAATATGAATGGTGATAACGTGACCTAAGCTTATGGGATGGAATAATACATTACGAGAATATAGGAACATTTTCTATAGACCCTTCCATGTTTTAATACCAAAGGTTCTCTTCATTCTAGCTTTCGTTGTTGAGTTAATTACTCTAACCACATCAGAGGAAACTCATAGCAGTAACGCATAAATATTGTCTACGAATTATGATACAAGTTCGTGAAACTTCTGCTACACGGAAAAATTAAGATGTATCTAATTTTTGATCAAAAAAGCAACAGATCTTCGCTGCGAATAGATATGCCTGTTCATGGGAAAAAGTAGTTTACATACCATTATATTCGTAGGTAAAAAATTCTGCAATTTATGTTATCTAAAGTCATTACCTCAGTTGGTTCAGTTCTATTGCTTTCAGACCTCTTATTATAAACCTATGTTCGAAATTCATGAAAGGTATTAAAACAAAAGGGCGGAAAAAACTTGACAGTTTAAGTGGTATTACCTTGGGATTACGAATTATTTTAAGCTCAAAAATCTCAGAAGATTTTTCATTCTCATGGTAATATCCTTCTTTTTTTGGTAATACCAGAAACGCAATTTCTATCTTTTAATTCTTATTTCATCTTATTTTGGTGATATTTTGCCAATCGTATATAGATGTAAAAATTGCGGTTATGTCCTTCATTATCTCCAAAAAGTCGGTCAAGATTATGTGGGAATCCCCTCAATAAGTGAAGTTATGAGTAAACACGGTTACATCTGCCCTAAATGCAAATCAAAGTTAACCAAACCTTCCCAGGAGGACATAAAGATAACCACTACATCAGTGGCTAGGAAAAAATCGATGCTGCCAATCAGAGTTGGTAATTCATACTATGTTCCAACAAGCATAGTAAACAACGAAGTGAAAATGTGGAGCGAAACAGAAGAAGAATCATAACTCCTTTTCTATTTTTTCTAATATTTCATCGAATATTCTTTCTCTCGAAGAGTTTTTTCCATCCTTTTCTTTTTTGTATAGTCTGAGAAGCTCAACGAATCTTTGTTTGTTATCTTCAGATATACCTAATTTTTTTCTTATAGTTATTGAAACTTCGCTATAGGACAAGAATACTTGCGAAAATATTTGCGTTAAATTATTTGCTTTCTCAGTAAGAGTAGCACTGCCAAAGTCTAGGAACAGAGGTTTTTCGCCAACGAAGATAACATGTTCGCCAGGTCTTGCTAATTCTCTATGCGCAATCCCCATAGAGTCTAATTCTCTAGCCGCAATCAGCAAGTTTATGATTTTCTTTTTCAGTTCGAAAGGAGTCGAATTTTCTGCTATTTTTTTGAGGGTCTCTCCAGTTACTCTTTCCATCAGGAGACAATATCTAGTATTAGCGAGTACTCTAGGAACTATTTTATTTTTGGATTTCCAATGGATTATTCTAAGTATATCAGCCTCTCGGTTGACTGGCCTCATTCTATCTGTCCTTGACACTTTAACAATAAAGTTTGAAAGCAAATACACAACTGAGTCTGTGCCTTTATTAAAGAAAGTAAGCTCCGAGCTAACAGGTATTATAGCTGAGCAGTCCCAAATGACTAATTCACACATTTCGTTTTTGAAGGGATAGCATAAATTCAAAACTTATTTCACCAAAGCTTTCTGCAAAGAGCAGGGTCCACATGTTCAATACTTTATATCTATTTTTCAGTTTTTAATGTCTGAGCCTTTCTTATGAAAAACGAATGCTTTGAATTTGTAATTTTGAGGCAATAACAACTCGATAATCATTTTTCTCCTAGAAGTTCTTTTTCAAAGAGTTCTTCTTCTTTAACTTCAATTCCTGCTTTAGCAAGATAGGCAGGAAGCAGCCATCTCGGTTTGCTGAAGCAGAAGAGCTTCAGCCATTTGCTGATATCATCATTAGACAGAAGCTTATCTTTGGTAAGTCTATAGACTTTGAATTCGCCTCTTCTTAGGTCTTCGGGAAGGATATTATTTAGCCCTTCCTCGATGACTTGAAGAGGTGATCTTTTTTTCCTGATCGTTAATGAGTGTAGTCTTCCAGAATCATCGATCCATGGTCCAGACATAGGTGAAAGTAAATACTTTTCTATAAATTTTATCGAATTTTCTCGCAACACGAAGGGAGGTCCAACAACGTAACTAATTGGTTCTAAGACCCTCTCTTCTAATCTGCATGCAACTGCGGCTCTCTTCTTCTCGTTAGTCCAACTTTCACAATTAGCTACTGTAAAACCAACTTTCTCGAGCTCAATCTTAATTGAGGAAGCCACTTTTTTCAGCTCCCCCCACAAAACGTCAGGGTGGAGCCCTCTCTCCAAAAGGAGATCTACAACGATCACATGCTCGGAGTAAATTTCTAATGGAAATTTGTTGAACTCCTTCAGCGCTATATCTTCTATTTTTTCAAAGAAATAGAAAATGTTTGGATTCCTCTGATAAAGCTCAGAGGCCATAATGAACTCTCCAAGCTTCTTTTTAGTCAGTGCCGCAGCTACGTTTCTCTTATCATCTACGGGATCAGGAAAGAGCATAACAGAATTTGGATATCTTTCCTTCAACTCTTTAGCCTTTTCTGGCATATCTTTGAGACCTATAACGATAGGAGGTTTCCAAGTTTTACTGGCCTTCAGAAGCTCTCTGAAACCTCCATATTTTATAATCAAAAGCTCAATTAGGTAACCCGAGAAACCTCCTACTTTAACTTCAGCACCATATACCCCAATGCCTCTCATAAAAGCCTTAGCAACCCTGATTTCATCGCGCAAAGTCTCGTCAGTATGTTCCAATACGAACTTAGTATGAAGCGGAGTTCTGTCTACCGCTGTCCTTGGCTTATTAATACTTTCTATTTTAAGCGCTGGAACTATATCTATGCTGAATTTTCCGATGGAGAGAGTGAGGTAGGGGTGCTCAGCATATGAAGTTATTGGAGATAGTTCACTCAATTCTTTTGCAAGTCTATTGACGAAATTTCTGAGTTCATCTTTAGTGAGTTCTTCGTTGAAAATTACAAAGACGTCCATTTCTGGATTATTCCTAAGCCATGTATCTTTAGCCATGCTTCCCTCAAGTACTACTTCAAAATTGCTATACGTTTTTCCAATTGCTTTTTCCAACTTTTCTTTAACTTCAGAGAAAACTTTCATCGCTTTATCTCTGTCTTCTTTTCTTGGCTTTATCCATTTAAGAACGCTCAACTCGGGATCTTCAATTGTCATGCTTGCTTCATCCTTCCAATTTTTGGACAAAGAGATCTTTATAAATTGGACCTTTTGGAGTGAGAATGCTTTCTTTTAGCTTGACTTCTTCGAACTTTTCTATACCAAAGAAGATATCTGCATTTTTTTCGATGAACGTTCTCAGCTTATCTATATTCTTTCTTCCTTTAATTCTCCCCAAAGTGAGATGTGGAATGAAATTTCTTTCTTTCTCGAATCCTATTTTGTAGATTTTCAGCGCAGATTCTACTTTCCTTTGCAGTTGAATTATATCTTCCGAGCCTCCCTTTACTCCTGCCCAAACGACTCTCGGAGAAGTTATGTTAGGAAATGCCCCAATACCATGAAACTCGGCCATTATACTTTTCCCTTTTATCTCTCTGAGGGCTTCTTTAGCTGTTTCGACTAAATCGTCCTCTACTTCACCGATAAAAGCAAGAGTTATATGGAGATTTTCTGGTTCAACAGTCTTTATCGGTACTTCAAGAGATTCGAGCGATCTCTCTATTTCCAATATTTTTTGAACAACTTGTGGTGTTTTCACATCGATTGCGATGAATATCCTTTTCAAGTTAGCTATTCACCTATTGATAATTTCCTTCTGCAATAGGTTCTTTCTGATATGTTTTTAACTTTTGCAATAAAATAGAATTTCACCATTTTGATTGGTAGGCGCTCAAAGAATAATTTAATATTCCTTTAAAAGAGATTTTCATTCGATTTGAAGGTTAAGGTGTAAAGATATGGCAGATTATCTTGAAGAATTGAAGGAAAAAATATCTTCAAAACTCAATGAAAAGGGCATAAAGATACTTCCAAGGACTGGGATGATTAGATTAGTGAAGGACAACGAGATCGTCATGGTGCTGACTGATAAGGGGGATTACATAGAAATGAGCTATAAAGGTCAGACCTACAAATACGATAAATGGTACACGAAACCAGAGCATTTGGCTCCAGTGATACTCAGACAGTTTGGAGCTGAGTGAAGATGAAGTTTACCTTTTCGTGTCCAAAATGTGGTTATTCGGTCGAAACTCCAACACCGGACTGGAGATGTCCTAACTGCGGAACCCCCCTCAATGCTGAACCTGAAGGTACCTTAAGGAGAAGAACTGTATTAGGAGAAGGAAATACTCCCACAGTCAAAATCAAGAGAGGAAATAGAGAGCTTTTTTTCAAACTTGAGTACCTGAATCCTTCTGGTAGCTTCAAAGATAGGGGTACAGGTTTCACAGCACAGTTTTTTGAATCTAACAAAAAATGTTTGACCTATGTGGAAGACTCTTCGGGTAACACAGGTGTTTCAACAGCAACATTTGCTGCCAAGTTACGCAAAAAAGCGGTTATATTTGCCCCCAAGACGATAGCAAAATCTAAAGCCAAACTCCTCTCCCTTTTAGGAGCCACTTTGAAAGTTACAGAGACCAGAGAAGAAGCATATGAAGAAGCTTTGCGCATGGTAAAAGAGAATCCTGAAGCCTGCTACATCGGACACATGGTAAACCCCATATTTAATCTAGGCATGTCCTTTATTGTAGATGAGGTCTTGAGAGATGCCGGGTCTGGTTTTACGGACGTAATCCTCCCGCTAGCTTCTGGTACGTTGCTCCTGGGAGCATATCAGGGTTTTAAGAGAAACATAGGTAGAAACGGAGGTCTTCCAAGAATATGGGCTGTGCAGCCCACTCGTACAGGCTATCTGAGGGGAAAAGTGAAAATTGTGAGAGATACAACCGGATCTTCTGAACTCGCC
>POCB01000279.1 GCA_002899805.1 Fervidicoccus sp. | reverse complement strand
ATCTCCAGCTTTCTGAGAGACCTTATCGGCACCCTCTATACCCCTCCTCTGATAGCTTTTTCCCTATAATATTCGATGAAATGCCTCATGCCCTCCCTCTGCGGGGGCATGGAGAGACCAAATTCTCTAGCCCTCGAAGAATCTAAGCTCGAATCTCTTGGTCTCTTGGCTGGGAGGTCTAGGTTCTTCATCGAGACCGGAACGACCAAGTTCTTCTCTATCCCAAGCTCCTCAGCTAAGGCTAGGGCGAACTCGTACCTGGACATCCTCTCTCCAGCTATGTGAATTATCCCATTCACATCCATCTCCAGAGCCCTCAGCAACCTCTCAGCGAGGAAGGGAACATATGTTGGCGATAGGTGCTGGTCCACGAATGCCTTTACTTCCTCTTTTCTCATCATCTTTTCTAGAGCTTGGAGCCCGAAGTTCTTCTTTCCCGTTGGACTGTAGCCATAGAGCCCACTCACTCTCACTATCAAGCCTCTCTCTCGCAGGAGGCTCTCCACGCTCACTTCCCCAAGGAGCTTCGTGAGACCATAGAAGTTCAATGGATTTGGGATATCCTCTTCTCTGTAAAACCCCATCTCCCCGTCGAATACATAATCAGTCGAGATGTAGATCATTCTAGCTTTCAGCTCGGAAGAGATACTCGCGAGCGCTCTAGTCGCATGATAATTGATCCTGTAGGCCTTGGCTCTCTCTATTTCGCATCCATCCACATCTGTGAACGCAGCCGAGTGTATTATCACATCCGGTCTAGCGCTTTTCACAGTATCTTCTATCTTCTCCGTATCTTCGAAGTCAACTCTAATCCATCTCACGTTTTCGAACCCCTCGATCTTTCTCTCATGGTAGGTGGCGAAGACATCGAAGCCTTTCCTCTCTGTTGCGTTTAGAAGATGATAGCCCAATAGCCCCGTAGCACCAGTTATCAAGACCCTCATGCTCAACCCCACGGGCTCTCCGCTAGGACATATCTCTCATCTACTATTGCCTTCCACCACCACTCATTGTCCAAGTACCACTTCACAGTTTTCCTCAATCCTTCCTCTAGAGTTACTTCCGGCCTCCAACCGAGAGACTTTATCTTCCCGCACTCCATAGCATATCTTCTATCTTCCCCCGGTCTCGGCTTACCATATACAATGCTCCTTTGATCCCTCCCCATTATCTTCAAGATCATCTCAACGATGTCCTTAACAGTAGCGCTCATATCGCTGCATATGTTGTAAACTTCGCCGTCCTTTCCCCTCTCCATGACTGTGAGCATAGCCCTTGCTGTATCCTCAGTGAAAATCCAGTCCCTTATCTGTTCTCCATCTCCATATACCACAGCCGGCCTCCCATGAAGCAGCCTTATGATCGTTCTTGGGATGAGCTTCTCAGGATGCTGATAAGGTCCGTAGTTATTGCAAGGCCTCACTATCCTGTACTTGAGCCCATAAGTTCTGCCGTAGGACTTTATGAGCATGTCCCCAGAGGCTTTGGAAGCTGAGTATGGGCTCGATGGATTCAAAATACTATTCTCCGTAGCCTTCTCCTCCTTCCCCCAGAGATCGCCATATACTTCATCTGTTGAAACGTGGAGGAGCACCCCCGCATCAATCTTTCTCAGAACTTCGAGAATAGTGAAGATTCCCAATATATTCGTCCTTATGAAAGGAGATGGTTCGTTTATAGATCTGTCAACATGGGTCTCGGCTGCGAAGTTCACAACAATATCTGGTCTCCAGCTATTCATCGTTCTAGTTATCATTTCCTCATCGCATATATCCCCTTTCACGAACGAGATCCTCTTCCTCTCGACCAAGTCAGCTATGTTCTCATACCTTCCCGCATAAGTTAGCTTATCGTATACGAGCATCTCTATATCGGTATTCTTTGCCAGAAATCGGACGAAATTGCTACCTATGAATCCAGCCCCACCCGTTACTAAGACTTTCAAAGGCATCACAACCAATTTAAATCAATTGAACATGAGACGTTATTTCTTGGAGTTAAATATAAATAAAAAATCAACAGACAAGGCCTCTATCAAATCTCCAAGTAGCTGTTGTCAGAGATTATGAGCCTCATGTCTCCATGGAGCTCCCTCGAGCATCTCACTTTTGAATTCGCACCTATGACGCTTTCAACGAGCCTAGCTCTGCTCAGGCTTATCTCCCCTCCATCCATGATGAGAGATCTAGTCACTACTCCTGAAGAGAACCTCACACGACTCTCGATTGAAGTATAAGGCTCGACAGTTGCACTTTTTTCAATGTAGCTCCCGGAGCCGATGAACGCTGGACCATATACCTTCCCCTCTACAACAGCCCCTCTCTCGACAATAACTCTCCCCCTCAGCTCTCCCTTCGCATCTCCCTCAATCTTCTCCCTTTCCTTATCTAGGAGGAGGTAAATGGCATCGAGGAGACCCTCATATGTTCCAACGTCTTTCCACCAGCTCGATATTTCCGAATAAGTCACTTTGTAGTTCCTATCGATGAACCACTGTATTAGCTCAGTGACCTCATATTCTCCCCTCCAAGAGGGCTTCAGATCTCTGAATGCTTTGGCGACGAGGTCCGGATCCCTGAAGGCATAGAATCCCGTTACAGCCAGGTTGGAGATTGGCTCCTTCGGCTTCTCGACTAGCTTCTTCACCTTGCTTCCATCAAGGACAGCGACGCCGAACTGACTGGGGTCTCTGACCCTTGTCAACAATATGTGGACATCGCTTCCATTCATATGGAAGGAATCGAGGAAGCTCCTCGAGCTCTCCCCGATTATGTTGTCTCCGAGATAGACTATGAACTCTCTATCGAGGAAACCGCTCTCTATAGCTTTATAGATCGCGTGGGCTATTCCAAGCCTTTTCTCCTGAAAGATATAATTGAACCTAGCATTGAACCTGGAGCCATCCCCAAAGTGCTCTTTGATCAGGTCTCCGAAGTAGCCCACGACGATCCCAATATCCTTCACACCGCTCGATAGGAGATCTTCGATGGGGTACTGGATCATTGGCTTACCTAGGAGAGGGATAAGATGCTTGGGGCGAGAATAAGTGAAAGGGCGTAGCCTGGATCCTTCCCCAGCAGCCAAAACGAGAGCTTTAGGAGACATGAGCTTTTACACCGCAAAATTTCATTCCGTAATTAAACTCATCATCTTGAATTTTTATTGTGAAGAACTATTTAAAATAACTTCTGCTTTTACCACAAGAAATCACAATAATTAAGGAACCTAAAGAGATGAACACTATTCTGTATGTTGTAATCTTCCAACGATGCTTTTTATATTAAGTGAGGTAGCGTTTAGTTATCATGTAGATGATAGCACCAGGAAATATCCACTTGATTCTCGATTCAAATAGTCTGAGCATTAGGCGCCGGAGGATCGGCATCTCATCGGTTTCCACTACATTTCTCGATGTTCTTTTCCGAAGAATTATTGAATATAGCGATATATTCCCCAAGTCTACAGGCTTCCAATCGATTGGCTTCTTGGCTTTCAAAAACACTCCTGGAGCTTCGGAATCCTTCGCAAGTCCAACTATCTCAAAATCTCCGAAGATTGAAGCCATATCTTGAAGTTCATAGCGCCAATAATCATGCGGAAAAGCATGGTATTGAAAGCCCTTACTACGCGTTGTTATATATATCCACCTTTTTTAAGAACGTCTTTCATGTTATAAACTGCTTTTCTCCAATCCTGGACGTGCTCTAGAGTCTCCGTACTAATTACCACATCGAAGGATTCAGATGCAAAATACTCAACCAATCTTTCAACGGGCAGGATGATGTCGACGTATTTTCCAGGTTCGATATCTACCCCAATATATTCCTTGGGTTCGCAAAATCTTTCAATAAGTGGCCTGACGCTACCGTTGACGTACTTGCTTCCAACCTCAAGGACTCGCTTATTTTTGAACTCGCTACAAACAACTGTGTTTATAAAGAATTCGATAACAGCTACATTACACATAAGCTCTACACCATTAAGGTCAATGGATTAAACCCTTCCCTGATACATGTCATCGTCCCATGTTTACTTAAACCTATCTTCACAGCTATCTCATTATGAGCCCAAATTCTGCATTTATATCCCAAAGGCATTATTTTCGCTAACAAATCTTCATAGGTGTAGTTCCTCAGGTAACCACTATATTCGATCTTGATAATATCGAAAAGCTTCAAAGCTTCAAGTTCATTGTTAACCACGTCCCATTCACAACCTTTGCAATCCATCTTGAGAGCTTTAATTTTAAAGCTTTCATAATTAATACCGAAATTAGAGATCTCATTCATGAGAGTGCTGAGCCTCATTGAACGTACGCTATCCTTGAACCGTTTAGTCTCATAGATTGAAGCTGTGCCATCAACTGTATTGTCGTAGAATATGTTTGTATAACCTTCATTACTGCTAATAGCAGCATTAACTGGAACAATTTTAGACTTAAGCTCTGGATTGAGCTCTATATTTTTAAGCATTATCTGGAAATGATGAGGAACAGGTTCTACTGCGATAACGGTAGCTCCCCTTTTAGCGTAATAGAGGGAAGCATCACCAACATAGGCACCGATATCAAAGACCAACCAATTGTTGAGGTCAAGGTTGAGAAAATGAATATCATGAAGCCAAGTCTCAGATATAATAAATAAATCGATATGTCCAAGTCTAATGCCATCAGGCATCGTTAACAAAGCGTTACCTTTCTTATCGATAACCAACTTAATAACATCCAAAACACTAGCTATAATAGAATCATTTTTACATTCAAAACCACTGATCAAACCATCACGATACAAATTAACTATCTGTGAAATGTTTCCCAACTCAAACCCGGTCTTAAAACCACATTTGAATAACACATCTATCTCATCGTTTAACAGGCCACGCTTAATAAGCATGTACTTAAAACCTGCCCAAAGCCAATTCCTGAACAAATCACGACTCTTCATTATAGCTTGAAGCTGTCTGATCATTATTATCAAGCCTTATTCTTTATAAGATCTCAATCAATATATGACTTATCTATAAATCCCTCTATTTCCATGATCCATGTGTAAATCCTAATCCCAAGGTCTTCGTGAGTTTGACAAGACCTTCAGCAAACAAAATCCTAATTCCCTAATCGGCTAACTATTTAATATAGAGATTTAGGTCTATCGATCCTTTCATCAACAGTATTGTCGAGTTTCTAACTATATAAGTAATATCTCCAAGGAGGTTTGTAGCTGACAGGTCTGCCCAATCTATTCGTAATTACCGAAACCCGTTTTTAATACCTTACTTATGATTCAATTAGTTTTTTCATTTAACCTTAAAAAAAGACACTCTATAAGTAGTAATGTTTCTAGTTGCAAAGAATTTGTTAAACATACGTTATTTTATATATTATATTAAAATCTTACATAATATAATATCAGTTTTAGTTTTCTTTTATTAACTCAACGTATGTCGGTATTGGTTCGATAGCAATAACTTTGCTAGCCTCTCTATACGCAAAATAAACTGTTAAATCACCTAAACCTGCACCGACATCTACAACCTCTCGACCTTTAACATCACTTTCATAAACATTCTCGTGAAATGCTTCGCACCAAGAAGGAGTTACGATTCTCGCGAATCTTAATTCCATATTTTTATTAACCCACACCCCATTACTATAACTCCAGTCTTTCTCGCACAAACACATCATACCAGATAAAAGTTCAGGTAACGCATTCAGCATCGATATAGGCAATTGACCACAGTTAATCCATAAATTACCTTGCTTGAACTCTATATTTGTTATCTTGTTAATATTTTTTATAATTTTACGAAAAAGTTCACGAGACACATTTATGCTAGAACCATCACTTAATTTAAGTATTATATTATTTTTGCCCAGCATGAATTGATACAAAGCACCAAATTTATTCCTTATCAAATATTGCTGCAAAAGAAAAAT
>POCB01000284.1 GCA_002899805.1 Fervidicoccus sp. | reverse complement strand
AGGGGGAAAGCATAGGAACCGAAGCGACCAGGGCACAGATAATAGAGACGCTGTTCAAGAGGGGGTACTTAGTCCAAGTTGGAAAGGAAGTAAGACCAACGAAGCTCGGGATAGCTGTAGCGCTCTTTCTGAAGGAAAAGTTTCCAGAGATAACGAAGACGGAACTTACTAGGAAGTTCGAAGAGAGGTTGCTCAAGATAAGAGAAGGGAAGGAGGAGAGGGCTAAGGTTGTCGGGGAAGCGAAGAGCTTTCTCGAGGTAGAGCTCAGTAGGGCTATGGACCTGAAGGAGGAGCTTGGCAAGTTCATGAAGATGTATTTAGCCCCGGAGAACAGGTGCGAGCTCTGCGATCTACCCCAGCTAGAGGGGGGACTGTGCTTAGTGCATCAGAGGGCTCTCCAGAGATTAGCTGATAGTCTGGAGGAGTGGGAAAGAGCTTTCGGAGAAGATAGGGAGAAGGTTCTGAAGAGGATGGCTAAGTCCTCTTCCGTCGGAAGAGCTGTGAGGGAAATCGCGAGGGGGATAATTGAGAAAAGAATAATTTTGTAGCAGTCCAGAGGAATACCTAAGGTGATTGAGTTGGATTTGGCTCTGTTATGCGGAACGATGTCGCAGTGGTTCTGCGAAGGCCTCTCGAGGGAGTTGAAGATCGAGCCATTGAAGCTGGAGAGCAGGAAGTTTCCCGATGGGGAAAGCTATGTGAGGTTGGATGGGGATGTCGGGGGGAAAGATGTGATCCTCGCCCAGTCTCTCTCCCCTCCTCAGAACGACTCGATATGGGAGCTCATACTCCTCATGGAGGCTCTGGGCGAAGCTAGGGCGAGGAGGATCATCCTCTACATCCCCTATATGGCATACAGCAGACAGGATAAGGCCTTTCTCCAAGGAGAGCCCATCAGCATAAAGGCCCTCTTGCAGATCCTCTCGTTCATGGGGGGAAGCTCTCTCGTAACGATAGACCTGCACAAGGAGCACTCTCTCATGTTCTTCAGGGGAAAGGCCTACAACGTTCTCCCCATAGAATCGCTATCGGAAAAGATATTGGAGAAGGTAAGGGATCCTCTGATAATTGCCCCGGATGCTGGTGCTATGCAGAGGGCCTCGGCGATAGCTAAGAGGATAGGTGCTCCTTTCGCGCAGCTGAGCAAAAGGAGAGACCTCAGAACTGGGGAAGTTAAGATCCAAGCTGAGGGCATCGATGTAGGAGGGCGCAGGGCGGTCATCGTCGACGATATTATAAGCACGGGAGGTACGGTGGCAAAAGCTGCCTCGATTTTGAGGGAGGCTGGTGCGGTGGAAGTATATGTGGCTGTTTCACATGCTCTCATGGCTCAAAATGCCATGGATAAGCTGAAAAGTGCCGGAGTCTCTGGGGTTATAGCTGCGAACACCCTTCCCCCGAAGCCCGGCATAGAATACTTCGATGTAACGCGTGAAGCTGCGAGGGCGCTGAGGGAGGCCTTAGGGCTGAGCCCTTGACCAGAAAGCTAGGTTGCAGCTGGAGAATGGTGTAGCTTGGTCGTGATGATGTATGCCAACATCTCGGAGGAATTCCCCTGTTTGAGCAGGGCTGAGTTCCTTTCTCTCATGGAGAGAAAAGAGGGGTTCAGGGAGTTGCTCCCACTGACAGGGATAGAGCTATTTGAGCTGAAGGATGCGAAGGATGCCGTGGAGATGCAAATGAAGTCTTCAACGGTCAAATCCGTCGGAGTTCTCCATATGCTCATCGATGCCGAGGGTCACGTTGAGATCTTCACCTGTCCTGAGAGCTTTGGCTCCATTGAAGTCAGGAGAATACAGGGGATGGGTAGGAAGATGAGAAGAGAAGAGGCAAAGGCGAGGGTTGAGAGAGAGCTCAGAGATAGGTGCGGGGCTGTTAGAGCGAAGGCTGCCCCTGAGATGGAGCTCTATATTTCAGAGGGACTCCTCATAGCAGGTTCTCCGCTCTCCAGAGAGGGGAAGGGGGAGATAATGGGGAGGAACCCGCACAGTCTGCCCTTCTATAAGCCCGGTGCTCTGAATCCGTGGTATGCGAGGTTGCTGGTGAATCTGAGTTCTCCGGAAAGAGGAGGAATGATATATGATCCCTTCTGCGGAACTGGGACGATACCCATCGCAGCATCCGAGTTATGGAAGGAGATGGAGATGATCTGCAGCGATATAAGGAGAGATATGTGCGCGGGTGCTAAAAAGAACCTCGAGGTCTTGTCCAAATTGCCCTTCGAGGTCGTGAGGTCAGATGCATCTCAAATGCCCTTCAGAGAGAAGCTCTTTCAAAGTGTAGTGAGCGACCCCCCATATGATAGATCGGTCAGATCTCTATACTCGGGAGCTCGAGATCTCCTCAACAGGACAATTGAGCAGCTCTCTCGGCTCATGAAAAGTGGGGGAAGGTTGGTGATATCGGTTGATGAAGAGATCGCCAGAGGTATCCCGATTCCAGGAGATTTCGAGCAGAAATTCAAGTGCCTCATGTATGTACACAACAGGCTCACAAGAGCTATTCTGGTGATGGAGAGAAAATGAGCGATTCTTGGATGGTTTTCCTAGGAACTTCAGCGGGCGTCCCTAGCAAATTGCGGGGGCTCCCATCAATTCTCCTTCAATATAGGGGGAAGTATTTGCTCTTGGATGCTGGAGAGGGGACTCAGATAGCTTTGTCGAGGTATGGAATAGGTTCCTCGAAGATAGACGCCATCCTCATCACCCATCTCCACGGAGATCACATTTTCGGGCTTCCAGGCCTCATACAGAGCATGGGGATGAGCTCGAGAAAGAAGCCCCTCCTCATAATCTCGCCCAATGGTCTGAGAGATTTTCTCGAGGCATCATTCAAGACGACAGACTTCATCCCGCAGTTCGATGTAGAAATCAGGGAGCCGGAGAGAACCGCTATCGGGGATTACATCGAAATCGTTCCATTCAAGACATGCCACACTTCCTTGCCATCTTACGGGTACTTGGTCCTGGGGAAGACGCCGAGCGGAGATTTGAGGTTCTCCCTCGCATATACTGGAGATACGAAGCCTTGTGAGAGCTACGTCGATGCGATAAAAGGCTCGGAGGTTCTGATACATGATTCTACATTTTCCGAGGAGCTGAGGAACGAGGCATGGAGCTTCGGACATTCCACCTCCAAGGACGCAGCCCTCATAGCGAGGGAAATTGGGGCGAAGGTGCTGTTCCTCTTCCACATAAGCAATAGGTACAACGATGATCTCTCTCTTCTGGAGCGTGAAGCCAGGAGGTTCTTTTCAGAAGCATACGCGGCAATTGATGGGATGAAGTTTTATCTCTGAGCTGCACTGAATTATACTTGGTGGTTTATTTTGAAGTGCGGGAATCTGAGGTTCGGACCTGCTGGAAAACCAATAGACCTAGCAGGGGATCTCCTTGAAGCTCCAAGCTTCCTGAAGAGCATTGGATTGGATGCAATGGAGTATGAGGCTGTAAGAGGGGTCAACATATCCAAGGAGAGGGCAGAAAAGCTCGGATCACTGGCAAAGGAGAATGGGATTGTGCTCAGCATGCATGCGCCTTACTACATCAATCTCTCTGCTGTGGAGAGGGAGAAGGTGGAAAGCAGCATTAAGAGGCTGCTCGACGCGCTGCAAGCTTCTTCATGGATGGGGAGCTATGTTGTCGTATTTCACCCGGGATATTACCTTGACTGGGGCGTTAAAGAAGCTGTGTCCAGGGTCATCCAGGCTCTGAAGGATGTGAGAGAGAGGTCTGAAGCGCTCTCGGCTGGAGTGTGGCTCGGTCCAGAGACGACGGGGAAGGCGAAGCAGGTTGGATCAGTAGACGATGTCATAGAGATATGCAGAGAAGTCAGCAGATGCAGGCCTGTCGTAGATTGGGCACATCTCCACGCGAGGAGCCTTGGCAAGTTCCCGAAAGATCCTGGAGATGTTGTGAAGGTTGTAGAGAGGTTAGAAAGTGAATTGGGGAAAGAAGCGATAGATCCCCTCCATACCCATTTCTCGAAGATCGAGTACACGAGAGGAGGAGAAAAGGAGCACCATACCCTCGATGAAAAGGACTATGGCCCAGAATTCAAAGATGTCTGCGAAGCTTACAAAGAGGTAGGCGTAAACGCAGTGATAATAAGCGAAAGTCCGGTGCTCGAAAGAGATGCTTTGAAAATGAAGAAGATATGCGAAGAAATCTGCTAGATAGAGAGTTTTTCTCGCTGCCGAAAAATTCAGAAGATGTTCTGTTTCGCCTTTCTCTCTTCCTCTGCTCTGACCTTCACTATACCGAGATGTATCGCACAGGAGACACAGTAGCATTTCTTGACCGGGTACCTCGTTATTATGGCCCCCTTCTTCTCTAGCTCCCTGGCGAGCTGAGGCTCGATCGGAGAGTACATCTTCTCAATGCATATTGCCTTGTCCTCCGGAACGAGCCTCCCGCAGTTGTCGCATTGGATCCTCTCTACGTATCCTTTTCCTCCCTTGTGCCTTCCTCTGCTTTCTCTCTTCTTTGGCATCTAGATTATCTCCTCCTGATGTGATGAATGAACATGCTTCTCTCTCTTTGTTCTGAAAGATTTTAAATCTTTGCAGTGAAATGTTCTGAGCCTGAAGAAAGGATCAGTAGGTCTTCGCTAATCTGAGCGAGGTCTTAGCCTCCCTTCCGCAGACTGGGCACTTCGCTCCATTTATCCATGAAGGAGATTCCAGCGGAGATCCTAGGGCTTTGAGACCTGTGATTTCTTGAGCTTTCAGAGCGCACTCGTCTCTGCCACACCATGGGACTTCGATTATACCTTTCTGCTCTTCATATGCCTTTGCTTCTTCGAGCTTCTCTGCTTTCTTTATCCTCGAGCTCAGCCTTTCCCTAGCCCTTTCGCTCAGATTTCTATCTATATCCTCTCCCAGGAGAGATAGCTCTGAACATATGCTCGAAGAGGAGGTTGACTTCCTCTTCAAGAGGTCCCTGCGTGCTAGGACTACTGAACCGCTGGAAACCTCCCTCTTCCCCACCTCAACTCTGACTGGAACTCCCCTCAACTCCCAGTCATAATACTTCTTGCCCGGAGTCATTTCCTCTCTATCGTCCAGCTTCACCCTGTAACCGCACTCTCTCAGCTGCCTCTCTATGCTTTTAGCATACTCCATGACAGCCTTCTTCTCCTCCTCATTGAAATAGATAGGGATGATGATTGCCTGTATTGGGGCTACGCGAAAAGGAATAACTGCCCCCCTCTCATCTCCATGGATAGCGATAACAGAAGCCACTACTCTGTCGGAGATCCCATAGCTGGTCTGCCAAACATAGTCTATGCTCTCATCGCTCAGCATGATCTTGACGTCTATTGGCTTGGTGAAGGATTGCCCGAGATGGTGCACAGTGCCTATCTGAAGGACCCTTCCATCTGGAAATATCGTGTCGAACGCCACTGTGTAGAGAGCTCCAGCGAACTTATCGAAATCGGGCCTTTTGGAGATTATATAAGGTATGCCGAGCTGGTCGAATATCCTGGAATATATCTCGATCGCTTCCTTTACTTGTCTGTCAGCATCTTCGAACGAAGAGTGGGCCGTGTGAGCTTCCTTGAAGGTTGTTACTTCCCTTAGCCTGAGGAGGGGTCTCGTTGACTTTGTCTCGTAGCGGAAGATGCTCACTATCTGATAGTACTTCTTGGGGAGCTGCTTGTAGCTGTTGAGCCAGAAGCTCTCCATGTAGCTTATGGAAGTCTCGCTCGTCGGCCTAAGCGCGAGCTTGACGTCGAGCTCATCTAAGCCCCCATGGGTTACCCAGTAGACCTCATCCCTGAAGCCCTTTATGTGCTCCTCTTCCTTTATGAGGAGATCCTCTGGTATAAGCATTGGGAAGAGGACTTCCTCGTGCCCAGTCGAGTCCAGCTCCTTTCTCACAATATCCAGGATGTTTTTACGCAGAGCGAAGCCATAGGGCATCCATACGCCCATTCCCTTGACAGGATACCTCCCGTAATCATATATTTCAGCTTCTCTCAGGATTCTATCGAACCATTCGCTGAATCTATCTCCAGTCTCCTGCATTGTTATCTTACCTCGGAGTAGAGCCTTTGGATGGAGACTTTAAAAACTTCTATGTTGGGTTGTAGCTAAGAGAGGAGAATCAGATCATGATTATTATCAGTATGGCGACTATCAGCCCGTAAATTGCTATTCCTTCTCCCAGAGCCACGATGAGCAGCACATTGCTGAAAAGCTCGGATTTCTCTGTGAGGGCGCTGAGCCCAGCAGAGCCCGCCACAGCTACAGCATAGCCTCCTCCGATTCCAGCTAGACCAACTGCCAGACCTGCCCCCAAGGCTTTATAGCTCGCTATGCTCGCATCAGCTGCCGAGGTCTGAGCGGATGCGACTGAAACGAGAAAAGTGAATGCGAGTAGAGCAGCGATCCCAAAGAATATTAGTTTGAAGACCTTCATTGCTTCTTCCCTCGAAGTTGACTATTGATATTAATATTGTTCTCATTTTTAAATGTTGCTAATTTTCTGGAAAAATGAAAATATTTGATTTTGGATCTCTCTGGAAAGATTCAGCTCTCCTTCGAAGAGGCTTTGACCCTCTTCTCCTTGAGCACCTTGAGCCTCATGAATTCCTCTCTCATCCTCTCATCCAGAACGAGTGAGATGTATTTTATGGTTCTCTCGTAGTCCGGCATTATCGCATAATCGATTGAGTTTATGAGCCTCTGGGTGCTCTTCAGTTCAGCTATCAGCCTATATATCGAGTTCTCGAGCTCTATGAGCTTGAGAAGCCTTTCAAATGCTCCTGCCAGCTCGTCTCTCGCCTCGAAAATTGCTGAGGGTATATCTGCTGGATAGTTCAGCTTTGGTATGGAATCTTTGTCGAGAGATAGATAGGGAGTTTTCACCGAAAATACTAGTTTAGTCTTCATCGAGATCTTCAGTGTGGATGGTACGATGTATGCGAAGTCCAAGGACTTCTTGAGGCCCGTCTCGAAGAGGGCTTCCTCGAATTTCGAATATGCCCTCTTCAGATCTTCGGAGGTCTGGGCATAAAGCTTCTCATATTCCGCTATCATTGTCCTTATATACAGTAGAAGCGCCGACCTCTTCTCATCAAGGACTTTCCTTATTCTCCTTATGAGGGAGAGATCTCTCTTGAGTTTTATCAGGTTGATCTTCGTCGGAAGCCTGCTTCTGGTGTCAGAGCTCAAACCTCACATACCTCAGCTTTTCTTATAGTACTTCTGCAGATGCTCCGGCCTGATATTGGTGAGCTCGTTCTCGGGAAGTATCGAGAGGACGTTCCAGGCTATGTCGAGGGTCTCCTCTATGCTCCTGTTCTCCGTAGGAAGCTGGTTTATGAAGGTTCTCTCGAATGCCTCGCTGAACCTCAGGTACTTCTTGTCTGTAGGGCTGAGGCTCTCTTCTCCTATGATCGTTGCCAGGCTTCTGAGCTCCTGGGCCCTGCTGTAAGCAGCATAGAGCTGATTGTAGACGTCGTTGTGATCCTCCCTCGTCTTCCCTGGACCAATTCCCTCCTTCATTAGCCTGGAGAGGCTCATGAGGACGTTGACGGGAGGGTAGATCCCCCTGTTGTAGAGCCCCCTGTCGAGGACTATTTGACCTTCAGTTATATAGCCGGTCAAGTCGGGAATTGGGTGCGTTATGTCGTCGTTGGGCATTGAGAGTATGGGCATCTGCGTTATGCTTCCTTTCTTCCCTATTACTCTTCCTGCCCTTTCATATATGGAGGCGAGGTCGCTGTACATGTATCCAGGGTATCCCTGCCTCCCTGGTATCTCCTCTCTCGCCGAACTGACCTCTCTCAGCGCCTCAGCATAGTTGGTCATGTCGGTTATTATGGCGAGCACGTGCATGTCCCTCTCATAGGCTAAGTATTCTGCCAGAGTTAGAGCAACCCTGGGGGTCATCAGCCTTATCATGGCGGGCTCATTGGCGAGGTTTACGAACATCGCTACCTTGCTCCTAGCGCCCGTCTCCTCGAAGAATTTCCTGAAGAAAAGGAAGTCATCGTATTTTATACCAATAGCTGCGAAGACCACTGCAAACTGCTCGTTCTCTCCCCTCACAACAGACTGCCTAGCGATCTGGGCTGCGAGTACGTTGTGGGGGAGTCCACCTCCGCTGAAAATGGGGAGCTTTTGACCCCTCACGAGAGTGTTCATTCCATCTATGGCGCTCACTCCAGTCTGTATGAAGTCCTTAGGATAGGCTCTCGAAGCTGGATTCAGGGGCTCTCCATTCACATCCCTCTTCTCTTCTGCTATAACGGATGGTCCCCCATCTATTGGATCTCCTAGTCCGTTGAAGATCCTTCCGAGCATATCTTCGGAGACCCCTATCTCGAGCGTCTTACCGAGGAACCTCACGGTTGTTCCGGTTGTTGATATCCCCGTTGTACCCTCGAAGACCTGCACCACTGCTACTCCACTGCTTATATCGAGGACTCTGCCCCTTCTTTTCTCGCCGCTCGAGAGCTCTATTTCGACGAGCTCGTCAAATGCAACGCCTGAGGCTATCTTGACAAAGAGGAGAGGCCCCCTTATCCTCTCGACTTCTCTCGACTCGAGGATCCCTGCGATTCCCCTTTTCCCCTTTCGAGACATCGAGCACTATCACCTCGCTTTCTGGAGTTCCTCCAGTTTTTTGAGTATTTCGTTCACAATTTTGTCGAACTCCTCAGTTCTATCATGTGGTATCGTGTACCTTCCTCTCACTAGCTTAGCCACCGGGTCTGATATGGCTCCCTCCACTTCGCTCATCGTCACACCTTTCTGCAAGATAAGCGCGCTGATAGCTTCATGGACCGTGAGAATAGAGCGCAGCATCTTATACTGCCTCCTTGGTTCAGAGAAAGCATCTATGGGATCGAAGGCGTTCTGTTTGAGAAAGCCGTCCTTGAGGAGCCTCGCTGTGAATAGAATGAGCTTGTCTGACTCACTGAGACCCTCAGTACCAACTAGCCTCACTATCTCCCTCACTTCATTTTCTCTGTAGAGTATCTCGAGTGCCCTCTTCCTGTCCTCCGACCAACTGCTGTCGACGTTCTTCTTCCACCACTCGCTGACTGTATCAGCATAGGCGCTGTAGCTGATCAGCCAATTTATGGCTGGATAGTGCCTGGAATAGGCAAGTGCTGTATCTAGGGCCCAGAACACCCTGACGAACCTCCTCGTATGACTCGTTACTGGCTCAGTGAAGTCTCCACCAGGCGGAGAGACTGCTCCTCCTATTGTCACAGATCCGATTCTCCTGGGATCACCAGCTGCTATCACCCTACCGGCCCTCTCATAGAACTCCGCTATCCTCGAGGCGAGGTAGCTTGGATACCCTTCCTCTGCAGGCATTTCTTCGAGCCTCCCAGCTATTTCCCTCAGAGCCTCTGCCCACCTGCTGGTAGAATCGGCAACGAGGAGGACATCGTAGCCCTGATCTCTGTAGTACTCTGCCATGGTAACACCAACGTAGATGCTTGCTTCTCTCGCAGCAACTGGCATGTTACTCGTGTTCGCTATGAGGATTGTTCTCTCCATGAGCGGCCTCCCTGTCCAAGGATCTTTGTACTCAGGGAATCTCTCGAGCACTTCGGTCATCTCGTTCCCCCTCTCTCCGCACCCTATATATATAACCACCTTCGCCTCGCTCCATTGTGCGAGACCGTGCAGGGTAACAGTTTTCCCTGTCCCAAAGCCTCCCGGTATAGCTGCAGTGCCGCCCTTCGCTATGGGGAAGAGCGTATCTATTATCCTGAGCCCCGTGACAAGAGGCTCGTTTGGTTCAAGCTTATCTTGATAAGGTCTGGGTATTCTGACGGGCCAAGTATGATAGAGTTTGAGCGGGATCTTCTTTCCATCCTGCTCCACCGATCCTATTTCCTCCTCAATGTTATAATCGCCCTCCGGAGAAAGCTCCTTCAGAACTCCGTGAATGTTTGGAGGAACCATTATTCTGTGCTCTATGAGCTCGCTCTCCTTCACAGTTCCAATGATGGTTCCCCCGCTCACTTTAGAACCATGTTTAAACTGCTCTATTGGTTTGAAGTGCCATTTCTTCTCTCTTGGTAGAGCTGGAAGGCGTATACCTCGCTTCACAAATATGGAATTGCTCAACTTCTTCACATCTTCGAGGGGTCTCTGTATTCCGTCGTATATCTGGCTTATGAGCCCTGGTCCCAACTCCACTGAGAGCGGGTTCCCCGTCCCTTTGACGATCTCCCCCGGCCTGAGTCCTGAGGTGGACTCATAAACTTGGATATAGGCAACATCGCCCTCGATCCTCGAGACTTCTCCGATGAGCCCTTCCTCACCCACCTCAACGACCTCATACATCTTTATACCTGCCATATCTTCTGCAACAACCAAAGAACCCGAGATCCTCCTTATTCTTCCGAGTACGCTCAAACTGATCATTCCTCCCCAAACAGTGTTCTCTTAGCTACTACCATGAGTTCATCCTTCATGAGTTCAAACATCTTTTTAAGCGTAAAATCTTGTGAAACGTTCGTATCTGGAAAGATCAAGATAAATCCTCCTGTCCCTTCTGGCAGATCGGGCTTTATTTCGACCTCCTCTTCAGTGAGCTTCTTGACCATCCTATCGAAGAGCTTTTTTTCCCTCGGCTCGACATGAACTTCGAAGTTCCTTCCCAAGGCTGAATCCAAGGCCTTCTTCAAAATGGGGGTATATAGCTTCTCTTTATCCTTCTCCCCCAACGCGAATATCCTCCTTTCTGCTTCTGCCAAAGCTTCCTCGACCATTTCATTTCTCTTCTTTTGGATATTGAGCTTCATTTGGAGTTCCAAGGAAGATTCGATGCTCTTTGTTGAGTCTTCATAGGAAGAATAGAGCTCGTTCAGTTTCGATGAAGCTTCGGTTCTAAGCTTCTTGTATCCATCTTCCAACATGCCCAGGGCATCCTTCTTCACACCGTTCAAGTATTCGATATATTCCTTCAAAACCTTCTCAACTACCTTACTACTCAGCTTCTCTGGACTTCCTTCCACGAAAATCACCTGAATAACGAAACTTTCTGAAAGGAATAATTCCTATAAAAACTTAGCCGATCTGAGATCCTCATCATCCAAACCCCAATGCCTTGAGGACAAGCTCCCTCATGTTCGATGGAGCGAACTCCGTTCTCGGAGAGGGGAGCAGAAATATGATCTTCCCCGTCCTCTTTCTTATCTTGTCGATATCTTCAGCAATGACCTCGCCTAGATCCTTCTCCACAAGTATGAGAGAGATGTCGTTCCTGTTAGCATAGGCATCGATGAGCTTCAGCGCTTCTATCGGATTCCTCTGGACTTCCCCAAGGCATCCCAGGCTCTTGTACATTGCCACAATGTCTGCATTGCCGATTACGACGACTTTCCCTTCTTTGGGATCCAAACTCATGCCAAACCACCAGACCGAAACGCTACAGAATTGAGTTTAATGAATTAATTTAGAACACTCTCAAATATATTGTTTTCACAATGCGATAAGAGTCCAGTGTTGCAAGGCGAGACAGCAAATTTCTTCATGACCGGAATTCAGGGCTCTTGAGAGACAATAAAAATAAATTAATGGAGAGCAAAATGTGAATTTCTGTGTCGAATGCTTTCCTGAAATGGGGTACGCTTAATATGTTTGTATCGAAAGATATAGCTGAAGTCGTGATAATGGTTTCGAAGGATAGAGCTAATACCTTGACCTCTGCCCTTCTCGCTTCTGAGATGTTCCATCCAATAGCACTGGATTCTTCCTTCCCCGGATACTCCGACCCAAACTTACAGAGAGCCCAATATGAGTTAAATTCGAAGGTCAAGAAGCTCGAAGACTATTTGAAGGAGATTGGGGAGTTCGCTCCAACATTCGAGGGAACACTCAAAGTGAGTGATTGGCTGAAGTTCTCGAAAGAAGTCACCGGAGAAATTGCCTCAATTGAGGCGAAAGTGGATCCATTGATCGTTCAAATGAGGGAGGGAAAGCAGCAGGCATCAAAGCTAATTGAGACCCTGAAGCTTCTTGAGCCGATATGTCAACTCGATGTGGATCTGAAGAGACTGTCCGAGCTCAAGATCTTCGCCATAAAGATCGGGGAAATCCCCAGAGAATACGCTGAGAGCATTTCTTCTTTGATGGGAGAGGGGTACACTTTCGTTTGGCAGAGAAACGAAGAAAAGGCTTTTGCCCTGGTTGTGGTGCTGAGAGAAGAGGAAAAAGCTTTGGAAAAAAAGCTCTCTTCGATTGGCTTCAAGCAATTGGAGCTACCTGAGGGGCTACCACCGAACCCGGTTGTAACATGTGAAGAGACTCGAAAGGAGCTGGAGGAGCTGGAGGAGATGCTGGAGGCCAGAAGGAAAGAGCTCATGGAGTTCAGAGGAAGGATCCTCGAGCTCTATGCCAAGGCCGCAACCGCCCTGGGGGCCTTGAAGCTTCTAGCGATGTCGAAGTACACTGATTACCACGCAATAATAAGGGGTTTTGTCCCATCAGACAGCGTAAAGAAATTGAAGAATATTCTGAAAAGATCTCTGGGAGACGAATACATATTTTTCACTGGAAGAATAGAAAGGGGTTTCAATATCCAGGGAGTTCCCTCCTCCGTTTCGGTCCCAAGATTGCTTGCTCCATTCAAGATGCTCGTTGACAATTACGGAGCACCTAAGACAAGCGAGATATATCCAGCCTTGATGGTCGCCATAACTTTCCCCATAATCTTCGCGCTCATGTTCCCAGATGCCGGACACGGTCTACTTGTTATGCTATTCGGCTATTTCATGATGAGAAAGGCGAGGGGGAGGGAAGGGTGGAAGAATACGGGTCTCCTCGCCATTTACCTGGGAGCCGCTAGCATCGTCACTGGCATCCTAGCAGGAGAGTTCTTCGGACCACTCACGAAGCTCAGCGAACTACTCTGGAATGGACACCCATTGCTACCAACACCATTCGAGGGCGGTGCCTCGGCGGTAGATATAATGATCAATGTATCTCTCAGGCTTGGAGCCATGCTACTTATCTTGGGGACATTCCTCGGCTTCCTCAATTACTTGCTGGAGCGAAACCTGTCTGGAGCTTTGGCCATAGGCTTACCTAAGTTCTTGGCTTTCACTTTTGCCCTGTATCCCTTCCTCATATACAATGCACCTCAGGCCGGTAGCATTATATATGGGGCAATATTTGGAGGGGCCGGAGGGCTACAGAGCATGTTAGTCAAATGGGGAGCCTCGGTGAGCCTGCTGTTCGTATTCTTAGCAGAACCAGCAGTTCATGCAATGAAGCATGAGGAGGGATCTCTTTCCTCTGCATTGATAATGTCCTTCATGGAGATGTTCGATACCGTGCTCATGATGATCGGAAACACGGCGAGTTTCCTGAGAATCCTCGGCTTGAGCGTTGCCCATGCTGGGCTGATGTACAGCTTCGCAGTACTAGCTGATCTCCTCGCGGGAGGGATCATAGAAATAATAGCCGCGGTGCTGGTGTATGCTCTCGGAAACCTCCTCGCAGCAGGGCTAGAAGGGATAATAGTGTTCGCCCATTCGCTCAGGTTGCACTACTACGAATGGTTCAGTAAATTCTATTCAGGAAGTGGGATGCCCTTCTCTCCTCTTAGACCCATGCTGAGTATAGTAATCGAGTAAAGCTCTCTAAGAAATGTGGTTTTTCTCAAGCTGCTTTTTGATGGAGCTGTTTCTCGAGAGCTTCTCTTATGAGAAGTTTATCGTTGCTGGTGATTGTGGATCTGACCGATATTGACCCGAGAACTCTGAATCCTGCTTTGGTCAAGGTTTCAACGAGAGAAGATGCAGCTACCCCGCCTCCCCAGCCATAAGTTCCTATGACCAGGATGTTCTTATCCTTGCATAGCTTCTTCTCCATTAGGGATACCAGATAGTTCATGAGAGGATGGGTGGAGTTCTCGTACGTAGAAGATATAAGAACTATAAGTGGAGCATCCTGCATAGCAGCTATGGTGTCGGAAAATGCCTCCCTTCCCTTGGATGTGAAGCTGAATATCCTATATTCTAAACCCATCTCCTCGAAAATATGGATGAGTTCTCTCGATACTTCTTCGGAAAATCCGTACATCGAAGTGAAAGCGATTACATTTTTCCCCCTTTCAGAGCATGTAGCCCAGCTCTCGTATAATGATAGAAGCTCCTCCAGGATTCTATTGCCTGAAAATGCTGAGCCATGAGCTGGGAGAACAATCTCTGGAGAAAGGTTGGAATCTCTCAGCTTCTTCACGGCATTGAGGACATTGCTGCGATAAGCTCCTATTACATTGACAAAATACTTCTTCATGCTCCAGAGATAATCGGGATCTAGCTGCATGGATCCGATCAGGGGATCTTTCGGCAGAGAGTAAGCACCAAAAATATCTCCTGTAAAGAGAGCGCTCCTACTCTTCGAATATGTTACTATCGTCTCCGGCCAGTGGAGCCAGGGAAGTTGGAAGAATTTGACGCTTTCTCCAGCCAGCTGCATTTCTGCTCCATCTTTTACCTCCAATTTGAACCTCGGGGAAATGGAATAGAAGCTCTCCATCAATTTGAAGGAAAGAGGGTGGGATACGACTTTGATTTCCTTGTTGCTATCGAGGAGTTCCCTCAGAGCTCCAGAATGATCTGGCTCCATGTGGTTGACGACTATAGCCTTTATATCGCTTGGAGAAGCTATAGACCTGAGCGCCTCCATAAATGCCGAGGAGTCCTTCGGTCCTGTGTCTATTAATATTCCTCCCTCTTCTGTGAACATGAGGTAAGAATTGTATTCTATGCCCTCGGGAATTTCCCATAGAGCCTCGAAGTATTGAGTTTCTTTATCGTAGATCCTTATCATCGTTATATCTTTTGGAAGCCTAGAAACGGTCCACTCCACTCGAGACATGAGGAATTACCTGATAAGATAGTTACTGCTCTTCCTTATAACTATTTTTCATTTTGGATGAGATGTGCGGAAAATCGGATATGTTGAGCGTGGGAAAATCAAGCGCTCAGACCAACCTTACGGAATATGAATACTTTCAGTGGGTCTATGCTCAGAGTGAACGCAGCTGAATATCCTAGAGAGAGCATCACTGCTGAGAGTGGTATGGGCTCTACAATGCCACCGAAGACTCCAAGCAGAACGAATGCCATGATCACTCCTATGACCGAGATCGTCAGCTCCCTGCCAGGCCTGCTGCTCCAGAACCACCTCCTCTCCCTCACTATGAGCACTCTGAACTGACTGGTGAATACCATTACAAGAAGGATGAATGTCTGCATTCTCCCTTCATCGAAGTTGAAGAACCTCTGTCCGAAGTATATCGAGAGGAGGGCCTCCGCGAGCAACGCCACTCCGATAACCGAAGAAGAGAGCATAATGTTCTTAATATTCCATTTGTTTGGACTTAGAGAAGGTTCCGCGTTATCTGTCGAAAGAGACATGGTGGCAAAGTCGTTCGCGAAGATTAGTAGGGCCATACCCATGAGAGTTAGGACATCGTAGCGTAACCACGTGAGACCGAGCACAAGCAGGAAAGTGAACTGGATCACCTTGGTCACCTTGTTTATTATCCATGTCAGAGCTCTCTGATAGACCTCCCTGCTCAGCATCACAGCTTCTACTATCCCCTTCAGTCCTGGCGTGAGGAGAACCATTCCTGCAGAGCTCTTCGCCACGTCTGTAGCGTTGCTCACAGCTATTCCGAGCTCAGCCTGTTTGAGGGCAGGGGCATCGTTTACTCCATCTCCCGTCATCCCCACCATATGCCCCTTCTCTTGAAGGGTCTTCACAATGTTATATTTATCCTCAGGATACACTTCTGCGATGAAATCGGCTTTGTCTATAGCTTCTCTGAACTTCTCATGGTCATCCTTTATCTGTGGCAATGAATAGCCAATTTCTCCAATTCCAACTTTGGTCGATATCTCTTTAGCTATGGGGAAGCTGTCTCCTGTGAGCATCTTTGGTTTTATATAGAGCTCCTTCAGCTTCTTTATTAGCTCTGGAGAATCCGGTCTCGGAGGATCGGACAGAGCTATTATCCCGGCAACTGTGAGCTCCTTCCCATCTTCTCCATAAGCGACGAGCAGAGATCTCATTCCTCTCTCAGCTAACTTCTCGAGGATTTCATCGAGGTTATCGTGCTTCTTGGGGCAGAGCTGTTTGACTATCTGCGGAGCACCCTTGACTACCTTTATCTTCTTTCCGTCGATCTCAACTACTCCTTCCGTCCTCTTGATCGAGGGGTCGAATGGAGTGTAAGAGATCTGCTTCCCTCTCCTCTCGACTCCTAGCTCGTTCGCCTTCTTGAATATCGCTTTATCGATCGGATCCTCCGTGTGCTCGGCGCTCGCGTAGAGGGCAAGCTCAATTATTTCCTTCTCAGTGAGGGAACCTACGGGAATTACCTCGGCCACTTCGAGAGAGCCCGTAGTAATCGTACCCGTCTTGTCTAGGCAGAGGATGTCCACTGACGCTGCGTCCTCCACTGCATCTAACCTCGTGACCAAGACTCCCTCTCTGGCAAGTTCCCTCGCACCAGTGGCCTGCATGATCGTCAACACGGCGGGCAGCGCAACGGGGACGCATCCCATCAGAATAGCGACGTCGAAAGTGAGAATTGAAATCAAACCATTTTTGAGCCCGGATAAGTAGATGAAGATGCTAGCAATTATCATCACAGCGAATCCTACATACATGGAGTACCTGGTAACTGTCAGCATCACTTCCTCCTGGTGGGACTTCGGTCTGGCTACCTTGACCAACTCGGCAGTCCTCCCGAAGTAGGTGTTCTTGCCCGTATTGACAACGAGGCACTTGACTCTCCCTCTCTTGATGATAGAGCCAGAGAAGAGGATTCCTCCAGAGGATACATCGACCGGGAGGCTTTCTCCTGTCAGAGCTGATTGATCTACCGAAACATCTCCCTCGATCACTTTGCAGTCAGCAGGTACTATGTCTCCCAGCTCCACTACTACGACGTCTCCAGGCACAAGAAGCTTGGAATCGATGACCTTAAGGGAGCCACCTCTCAATACTTTCGCTTTTGGAGCTAGCCTGGATTTCAACATCTCGAGCACTTTTTTGCTCGACTCCTGGTGGAAGAAGCCAATTAACGCATTCATTGTGAGGAGAACAGCTATAATGATCGCTTCAATCGTGTGTCCAATGATGAGAGAAAGGACTATAGCTATTTCCAGGAGCCAGGGCATCGGTCCCCAAAATCTCTTCAAGAATTCAAGAGCTGGACTCTCCTTCTTTTCCTCAACGAGGTTTGGTCCATACTCCGCAAGTCTCTTTTCAGCTTCCTCCTCGCTCAGTCCCTCCTTTCTAGACTTCATCAGTTTGAAGGCTTCTTCTATCGAGAGCTTTTCGAACTCCTTCGTCTGCATGTCAGTTCGCCCATAAATCTCTCTGAGTTCTTTCCCCCATGGGCTTAATATCTCGTCTCGGTGTAAGATTGAATCTAGCTGGAATTCAATTTGTCTGCTATTAAAATGAAGACTGCTCCTCCCAAAGCATACAAAGATTTAACTTTTCCGAAGAGTTTGAAAAAGAGGATGTATAGTTTCGGAGTTTCCGGGAACCTGAGATAGGTCCTTCTGAGCTCGAGATACCTCTTCACTCCTTCCCATCCCAACAGAACTGCTCCCGCCAGAGCTGGGAGGAATGTCATGTAGGGCCCTTCGAGGACTTTCGCTAGTATGCGTCTACTCCGAGGCTTGCCCAGATCCAAGATGACCGCGGTGCCACCCACCTTCAGTATTCTTCGAAGCTCCAAAGCCGACTTGATGTAATCGATGGCATCTCTGAAAGAGAACGAATAGACGGCTCCAATAATTGAACCCTCGCGGAAGGGAAGGGTCTCGAAAACTCCCCTCACCAGTTCCACTCTATCCTCTCCCCCAAAATTCTCCTTTGACTTCAAGAGCATTGCCTCTATGGGATCCAGTCCCACGATGCAAGTGCTCTTTTCTGTGGATTCCAGTAGGATGGAAATGGATGTACCTGGTCCACAACCAGCATCAAGTATGAAGCTGCCTTTGCTCTTGAATATATCCCGGACTATTCCTCCAAAGACTCTCCTCACATATTTGATGGAGCCCATGCTCATTATCAAGTTCGCAGCTTCGTAGACATCAGTTAGCCCTTCCAACGTTTTCTCTATCCTCTCCCAGAATGAGAGATCTCCGTATCTGAACCTTTCTCTATCGCTCAATGCTACTTCCTCAATATGTATCTTGTCTCCAGCCCGCTGTCCTGCAGTTCCACTCCCATCTCTCCAAGAGAGCTCCTTATCTTATCGGCCAGATCGTATATGCCTCTCTCCCTCAACCTTTTCCTAACTTCTATGAGAAGTTCTATCATTTCCCTCAACCTCGCGTCCTCCCCAACCCTCGCTTCCTCCGGTTTCACAAATCCAAAAATGTAATTTGCCTCCTCGAGGAAGGAAAAGAGCTGCAGGGCTGGAGCATGGGTCTCCCTTTCTCTGATCTTCGAGAAGTATATGTCAGTTGCCCTCCTCACGCTCTTCAGCGCTTCCGCAGTGTTGAAATCTTCACTCATCGCTTCATGAAACTCTCTATGGAGGGTTTCGATCTCTCTCAAGACCTTCACATCCTCTTCACTCAGCCGGAAATCCTGCTGAGCTTCTTCCAAAATTGATTTGAGCTCCCTGTAAGCTGTGGAGAGTCTGAGCTGACTGGACTCATGCTGTTTCAATGAGTCCTCGTTGAACTCCAGCTGGCTCCGATAGTGGGAGCTCAATACCCATATCCTTATTACTTCTGGGCTCCATCGGTCTAGAACCTCATCTATGTACACCATGTTCCCCAAACTTTTGCTCATCTTTTCTCCTCTGATAGTGAGCATCCCTGTATGCATCCAATACCTCACCCATGGTTTAATCCCGAAAAGTGCCTCCGATTGAGCCTTTTCGTTCTCGTGATGCGGGAATATGAGGTCCCCCCCTCCTCCATGTATGTCTATGGGAACACCTAGATACCTAGAAGACATGACGCTGCATTCTATGTGCCACCCGGGTCTCCCCTCTCCCCAAGGACTGCTCCAGTGCGGTTCGCCCTCCTTCATTCTCTTCCATAGCGCGAAGTCGAAGGGATTCCTCTTTTCTCTGAGGACATCTTCTTCCTGCCTCCAGCTCTCTGCACTCCTCCTTCCAGAGAGCTCTCCGTAGCGATCGTATTTCGATACATCGAAGTAAACGCTGCCGTTGGACTCATAGGCGAAGCCCAACTCTATCAACTTCTCTATCGCGGCGATTATCTCGCTGATGTGGTAAGTCACCCTAGGAGAAAGGGTGGGGCGGATTCCAAGTTTCTTCAGGACTTCCAGATAGCTCCTGATGTTCTCCTCAGCGACATCGCTCCAGTTCTTCCCAGTATCTTGAGCCTTCTTTATTATCTTATCATCGATATCGGTTATGTTCTGCACGTGGATAACATGATACCCCCTGAGAGATAAGTATCTCTTGATTGCATCGAAGGCAATGTACGTTCTGGCGTGACCTAAATGAGATCTGTCGTAGACTGTTGGACCGCAAACATACATCCTAACTACTCCTGGCGTGAATGTCTCGAATTCCTCCAGCTTCTTTGTAGCTGTATTGAAGACCTTCAATTGCGGCATCGTATCCAAATCACAGCCCCTGAGATTAATGTGGAGCTCGGAGGGATTATTATTGTTTCATTTTTCTCCTAGCAAAAGCTATTCCCAGAAAAACCATTACAAGGGCTGCTGCTAGAGGGAGGGGGAGAGAGATTGGAACATCAACGCTGCATTGGAAGGATCTCGGATCTTCGATAGTGAGTGTCTGCTCCGATGATAGGAAAGAGATGCTCTGGTTGCTTTGGGATCCACATGATAATACTGAGAAGGAAAAGAAATTGGGAATCCCCAGAAATTCTGTTTTTATGTCAGCAAATGCCGAGTAAATAGCCTTTCCATCGATCGGTCCATTGACTGTAGAATTTGGAAGAATGATGCCGCTGGGGGTCACAATATAGCGGAGTAATAGTGTGATCGAATATCCATATATGTAGCTCTTCCCCTCTTTCAGAAGTTCGGCTTGGCTCAGGTTCAAGATATTTCCCTCTGGAACCCATTCGCTGAAGTTCCCCTTGTAGAGCTCGATGCTCACGAGATACTCTCTCCCATATATGAGCTCTATCGCTGCTGGAGAAGTAATTTTCAGGGGAAAAGTGATGTTCCTACCGCTGGAGTCCTCTGCTCCCATGAAGACAAGCCTAGTATTGTTTCCGAGCAATATAATGGCCTGGGGATGGAGGTCCAACTGGGAGCCTGAGAGGATCCAGAGTTCCGTTGAGTTTGTGGGGCCGATTAGTTTGACCTGATAGGCTAGAGAGTAAGATGCATTTAAGTTGCCCGGAGAACTTATACTGAAGCTTGAAGGATCCACCTGCTTCCCATCGAAGTAAAGGGAAACGAGGACGAATGCTGTACCGTTTCCGAGGCTCTTTATCGTTGGAACTACCGAAGCCAGGTTCTCCCCTTCTTTGACCCAAAGCTCTTCCCTGCCGAGATTCGAGTAGAGGGAAATCAAGAATTCCCTCGAATAAATTAAAGTCACATTTGTTGGTCCATCTATAAGATAGCTGTTGTAATCGACCTCGACTCCATTTGCATATGTCTCCTCGAGAACGAGCCTAACATTTGGAGAAATGATTATCGTCTCATTCAACAGCCCTTTCAATGGAGTCTGCTCTGGGACCCAGATTTCAAATTTACCTAAGGTAGAGTTCATTGTGACATGGTACTCCCTCGTATATTCAACAACGACCACTGAGCCCAAAGGGACAGTGTTTTCCTGAACCCTGACTCCGTTTATATAGGCCACAGGATTGGCGAGCTTAGTCCCATTGCCGAAATCGATCTCCTTCAGGTATTGAGTGATATTTCCGTCATTCTGGAAAAAGGTCCCGTAGGGAGTTACCACAACCACAGCTCCAGACCAAAGCTCATACTTTGAAGGATTCCCTGGAAATATGGAAACGGTGCCGCTGGAGCCTCCCACTGCACTAGCTATTGCCCTCTCAAACGTGGAGGCTCCTATGCTCCAAGCTGCGAAAGGTGGTAGCCATTTCCCAGATGAGTTGTAGAATAGGGATAGCTGTACTGTTCCCTTCGATAGGACAGCAATGGGCTCACTTGAAGAGAAACCTGCGAATACGAGCTCCAGGTCGGGCGAAATCCTGTATCCTGTTCTGATGGAGGGATCCACCACTATGTTCGCACTTGTTATCCGTGTATAGGGAGTTATAATTACAGTATCGTAGAGATTGCTGTCTACGTAGAAGTCCACCCTCAATCCCCCTCCATATCCATGTACCGCTATGGTGAGTTGGTGGGAACCCGGCTGAAGAGTACCTCCCATTCCGTATGCATAGTACTGTTCCCCAGCCCCCCTTCCAGAAAAAAAGATACCTCCCCTTCCAGCGATGTTTCCACTCGAAAATGTAGAGACCGAGGATGTTTCGTTCCAGACGTTGTCTATATACCCCAACAACGAACCATAGCTGCTCTTCCAATCGAGAACGTTCTGGAGCCAGTAGAACTGCTTATTTCCATCGGCAAGATTTACTGAGAGAAATGCGTTGAGCTGAACGGTGAAGCCAGAAAAAGCCATTGTTCCGTTTTCATAATAGGATGTCGCGTAGATATCGGAGCTAATATTGACTATCCCCCTAACGGAGTCTGTGCTAATTCTGTAGAATGTTGCTTCCCCAGCTAAGAGCATTGCACCGTAGTCTGCTATGCCGATGGGAGCTGCATTGCCCATAGAGCTCGGGTTCAGCTTGATGTTGTCTTCTATCCACTTCGCAACAGCAGGAGATCCGCAAAACGAGATGTAGATCACTCCACCGTAGTCTGCTGAGCTCTGTCCTGGGTTGTATATACCTATCTCTAAGGATGTGGGTGAAGTCAGATTCAATGTAGCTGTGAAGGTGAGGGATGTGGAGGGAGAGCTCCTGTAGAGGTATCGTCCGCTTCTCGCATCGATCACCACAATTTCGATAGGTTGCGTGGATGTCGCATGAGGGGTGAGAGTTATGTTGAGAGGACCGGGAAGTGAGAAGTTGTAAGTATAGAATAACTCAAAACCTGGTTTGAGGCTCCCTTGCTGCTCATGCCAATAGGTGAGGTCTATTTTATCGCTGTAGCACTGGAATAGCTCAACTCCTCCAGTTTGAGCATGCACTGTTCTCCCGATTGTCACAGCAAGGGCGAGAAGAGCAACGAAGAGCAATATCTTGAGGCTTGGTCCAGCTATTTCCGGTTACCACAATTGAATTGTTTTTGCATATCTGCTCACAATAAAATAAAAAAGATGTTCTGGGAGCTCGAGAGGTTAACCCATCTCTATCTCCATGCCCACGTGGATCTGCTTGAACTTTGTGCCGAAAGCTCTCCGCATCTCACATATAGCTCTCATTCCGGTGCAGTGCCCAGCGTAGATGTTTTCGATGTTCAGAGATGAGAGAGATTTAATCGTCCTCGAGATCCTCTCTTCTGATGCCTCTGAGAGGTGGAAGCCTCCCAGCACGAACTTCACTCTCTCAGAGTTTGAGAGCGAAATTGCCTTTTCAAGGATATTGACGATTCCAGAATGCCCACAGCCTGTTATAACGCCTACCCCATCCTTGAACTTAATGACAAGAGCTATATCGTCCAATATATCATCGTGCCTCAGTTTCCCATCTTCATCCACAAAGATATAGTTCTCCTCAACCCTCTCGAAATCGTTTTTCCTCTCTATCTCCCCGGTCGTGGCTACACCGGGAGCTATCTTAACGGTATCCTTGGAGAGTATCGGATAACCACCGAGTTTTTTGAGCTCTCCCAGGTCGCCGAAAGAGACGATCCCGACTGGGCGAAGAGATGGATCAGAGATGAATGCTGTTTTCATCGCATATGGATGCATTATTATGGGAATCGTCTTGCCCGCCGAGCCCTCGAGGACTTTGACCAGACCGCCAGTGTGATCCCAGTGTCCATGTGTGATCACGATGGCATCGATGCTTCTCGGGTCTAAATTCAAGGCTTTCATATTGAATAGGAGCGCATCCCCATTCCATCCACTGTCTACAAGGATCCTCTTGGTTGAGCCCCCCGAGTATACTTCCACGTAATAAGAAGCTCCATGCTGTCCCAGAAGCCTTCCTCTGAAACCCACGACATTATCTGCTAGCACTTTGATATTGACTCTCTCTACTTCCCCCTCTATCATACTTTATCACAACAATATATTCTGCGAAGCTCTAATTAAAGCTATTCTAAAAGGATTGTTATAAAAAACAAAATGAGAGATCCGGGTTTTATTCGTCTTTTCTTTAGAAATAAAGTTATTAATTGGTATATTTTCTAATATTATTACTAAGCGAGAAAATGTTTTCAATAAAAAACCACGGGGTTTTTGCTTTAGTTTTTATTGTAGTAGTAAGCTTAGCTATCTTATCTCATCTTCCGAGCCCATTTGGTCTAGAGACCATGCTGAAAGTTCAGGCTCATTCAAGCGAAAACCTGTGCTATATGTTGAGGTTCACGAATATCTCTCTTAGCATAAGCTCGGACAAACCGATCAGTGTAATGGTAAAGGAAAATGGACTCGTCATCTTCACTAACCTCACTAAAAGCGCTGATTTTTCGAAATATATTGGATATGGTTATAGAGAACTATGCATCATGATTTACAATCCAGGTGATTTCGTTTCGAATGTCGCTTTGAAGCTTTCTACATCCACATGAGGGCTTTCGACATTGAGAGCAAGGTCTTTCGATAAAATTTCAGATAGCTATTAGTTTCTTCCTACAAGCTTAGAAAAGCTTCGACGCCACCCTTCATAGAAGGATAGATTCAAATAAAGAGGCGAAGACTCAGATGAAATTGAGGAGAGCTCTGGGCTGAAAATCTCAACAAAACCTCAACGATGCGCTTTTCTATTGATGGCTACACATCTCAGAACCCATAGCTTTCAAATGATAGTTATTTTATAAATATATGGTAAACTCAAAAACGTTTTAATTTTTTTATTACAAATATATAGAGGTGTTGACTATGTCGAAGGAATCCGATGGTTTTGGAAGGTCGCTTTCGAAACTGATAATATACATCATCCTCGTAGCTATCATACTAGCAGTAGTAAACTACTTCTTCAACATCATCATCCCACAAATAGCCGCAACGTTTCCACAAATGGGGAACATAATAGTGCTGAAGGACTACTATCCATACATTAACGCCATTCTCGTCCTGATCCTGGGATGGTTGATAGTGTCTTCAACAGCTAATGCCTTCTACGCCATGTTGAAGCCCAAATACGGTATCTCTGCTGCTGGAGCCGTCAGGAGCTTGGTGAGAATTCTTGGCATAGCTGCCCTTATAGCAGGGGTCGGCGGAAGCGCAGCAGGTGGGGCCTCTGGAGTAGCTCTGGGCGGCTTCATTGGAATGATCGTTGGTTACGCTACGCAACAGGTTCTCGGACAGGCTGTAGCGGGTATATTTGTTCTCCTAGCTAGGCCATTCAAGATAGGGGATAGCATCGATGCTGCGGGAGAGAGCGAAGTTCAGGTCACCGATATCGGAACTCTCTTTACTATTGTTAAGAGGAAAGATGGCAATATGGTTCTCATACCGAACAACACAATGATAGGGCAGAAGATCGTGATCCATGAAAGCGCCCAAAAGGGCTGATTTTCCACATAGAGTTTTCTCCATGTCATTAATTTTTTTAAGGTTCAATTTGCATACCTTCTTTAGCAACGAAGCCGCGGTAGCTCAGCCTTGGTGGAGCGCCGGACTCATACGGGGTTTTCAACCCAAATAGGTCGCTCCTGAGATATCCGGAGGTCCCGGGTTCGAATCCCGGCCGCGGCACTCCCTCTTCATTTATGACCTGTTTTTACAGTTGAAAATTTAGAATAAGGGGGATGCTAAATAGATTCAAGCCTTCTCTTTCGAAGCATCTCCCTTTCTTTCAATTACCTTGAAGAATATCAGCGGTCTTTCCTTAATTAGCCCGTTGGGCTTTATCAACAATATGAATATTATCGAGAGGCTGAGCAGCAAATAGTCGAGCCATACAACATTGAAAGGCAGAAAGCTCGACAGCATCTGCTTGTATGTATATATCAGCGTCCTCGCTGTTACGAACGTGAATGCTCCCACGAGAGGTCCTAAGTTTGTCCCCATCCCTCCAAGCATCATCATGACCCACGGCCAGAAGGTCCACGAGAATCTATCGTAGGCAGTTGCTATGACCCCCAGCGTATAGTAAGCATATAGGCTTCCTGCCAGAGCTGCTGTTGCAGAACCTATGAAGATCGTTACCGCTCGGCTCTTCACGATATCCTTTCCCAGAGAGCTTGCTGCATCCTCGTTTTCCCTTATGGACTTCAAGGCCCTTCCGAAGGGCGAGTTCTGCATCCTCCTATATAGGAGGAACACCGCAGCAGATATTGGAGCCAAAATGGCAACATAATATAGATATCTGCTGTCGCCGAAACCGAAAAAGGGGTCTGGAATTTGAACCCCAGATGTCCCCCCAGCTATCGGCTCATAGTTGTAACCAATGACCCTCGCTGTCTCGGCCATCGCCAAGAGAGTTATGCCAAGATAGTCTTCCCTTAGCCTAACGGATGGTATAACACTTATGAGACCGATCAGACCCCCAACGAGGCTCGATAATGATATGGTTATCAGAAAGAGGAGGGCTGCGCTGAATGGGGAACCGGCGAGCCAAGGGTTAAGAGTTGTAACGATTGAATTGCTCTGCACAACGTAGTCAGTCACATATATTTGAGAGCCTGGATGCGCTAGGTTGTAGAGAAGGACCCCCATCCTGGGTGAAAACCATGCTGTGAAGAGAGCACCAGAAATAACTGCGAGCATTTTCCCGAAGTTCGGCAGTCCGAGAAAACCAGCCTCCAAGTTTAGGCTCGTCACAACTATCAGGTAAATGAAGGTCATGGAGGCGATGGTTAAGAGGAGTTGGAATGATTCCAGGGGCATATCACTTCAGCCTCCTCCTGAGGTTACTGAAGTCTATGCCAGCTAGTCCTTTGGGGAATATAATGAGCATGATGGTCATGATAATCAGAGGAATCACGGGTCTATAGGCAGGGCTCAAACCAGTCAGTTGAGTGATATATCCCAGGAAGATCGTCTCGCTCACTCCAACAATGAAACCTCCAGCTATTGAGCCATAGAGCGATGCTATGCCTCCCAATATACTCGAGGCGAATATGCTTACAATGAGGGTAATGCCTATCGAAGTATTGGTATAGAATTTGAGGGGGATTAGAGATCCCGCCATCCCCGAGACCCCTCCGGAGATGAACCAAGCAGCAATGTTAGCCAGTTCCACGTTGACTCCTATGACTCCCGAGAGGTTCGGGTTCTCAACCACCGCTCTGAGTGCTATGCCGAACTTCGTCTTCTTCAGGATCATCTCCAGAGAGATGAGGATCACGATGAGGAGCAGGGGAGAAATTATGATGGCTCTTTGAAGCCCGGAGCTGCTCATGAGGTCGTAGCTGTAGAAAGTGAAGTCCCTAGCATCCAGGCGAAGCGGTATGCTGTATCCCAGCCTCTCTGATAGAGAAGAGACTTCGGAGAGAAGATGAGAAGACATGGAGTCCACATATATGTTGATGATAGAGAAGAGGAGCATATCGACCCCTATTGTTGCTATCATGAGAGCTGTTGGACTTCCTCCTCTATTCTTCAGAGGTCTCAATACCATGAGGTACTGTAGAACTGCTGTCGCTCCCACAATGAGGAATGAAAGGATGAGGAATTCTAGATAGGTCTGGGGAGGGATCGTGTAGCTATAAATTGCTGCATTCATTGCCTGTGGATTTGACGAGAGCATGTTCTCTACAACAGAGAGTCTGCTCAAACTGACCAGAGTCCAAGTGACATATGCTCCCAAGACCGCGAAGCTAGCCTGGGCGAAGTTTGGAACTTTGGTCACAGAGTATGTGAGAGAGAGCCCTAAGCTCAACAGAGAAAGTATTGAACAGTAAATGATAGCATTAACTAGCTGCGGTGAAAGCATAGGAATATCTCCCGGGGGATTAGTTAAAGCGTTTCAATGATAAGAGGCTTATATTGTTTTCTGATCTTTTAAAAAAATTACTTGAATGTGAAGGCATTTGTGGCTGTATCGTACATGCCTACATATGTCCATTGATACTGGTTCTGGACGTTGGCAACCCCGTAGATGAAGTAGTTAGCAAACGCCCTATCTCCATTTTCATTCAGCTGAGCCCATCCTGTCACTCCGTAGAAGTCAGATGCTACTGTTGGGAGAATTTTCGCTACCTTGTCGGGATTGTACTCACCCGCTGTCAGTATGGAGAGAGTGAGGAGCCAAGCTATATCATATGTATTGTAGGCATAGCTTATTGGTTCCGTTCCAAGCTGGGCCACGAACCTCTTAGTCAGGTTATCATATTTCGGATTGGGGAGAGTTCCAGATATTGTTGCTGTGAAGTTCGTCTTCACGGCAAACGCTGAAGCAACGGGATCTCCTATTAGCTTGCCCGACTTCGCTATACCATCTGTTCCTATCCACCTGACGTTGGAGAGAGTTTGATATTGACTTGCCTGATCCATGAATTGCACGCCCTCCTCAAATGATACTAATATGACTCCCACGCTGGACGCTCCATATTTGTTGACGAGGGAGCTGACTGTGCTGGCGAGCTGGTTGACCTCTGAAGTGTAGTCGCTGACCTGCACTGAGTATCTCGGTCCCCTTATGGCATCTATACCTAAAGCCGCCAAGTTAGAGAGGGTGGAGTTAGCTAGGTTGTCCCCCCAGTCGTCTCCTCTCCACACGACGACAACATGCTTGAGGCCGTAATACTTAGCAAGTTGGGCAAGAGCTGTTCCCTGTAGCCTATCATCGACCACTAGCCTGAAGATGAAATCGTTGGGTATTGCCAATGCGGGGGAAGTGCTGGAGGGACTGAATATCAGGATGTGATTGGAGTTAGCAAATCCCATGATATTCTTGACTTCGGAACTCGCCATCGGACCAGCGACGAATTTGACACCCTGGGAGTAGAGGCTCTGGAGCTTCTGAAGAGCGACATCGGGATTGGTCTGAGTATCCTCTATGACGACTTTCACCTGGTACGGTAAGCCGGATGAATTGAAGAAGGAATTTATATCGGAAGCCGCGAGCTGTAGGGCTAGGCTGTTCTGTTGCCCAAAGGTCTGCAGATCTCCGCTGAGTGGAAAGAGGCCTCCTATTACTATGACATTGGGGAGCTTCGATTGCTGTCCCTGCGCAGTGGTTGTAGTGTTCGGAGCACTTTGGGGCGCTGAAGGCTTGACAGCATATCCTGCTGCTATTCCTACCAGGAGCATGATTACTGCTACTATCACTAACTGTGTTTTATAATCCATTTCCATAAACCTCCTTTGGTGGGAGAAATGGTTAGCAAGAGAATAGATATAAATTAATTCCCTCCCTTTTAAGTGGGAAATAGGCATTTTCAAAGGTTTTATTATTAAACAATATTAATTATAATTATTATTTTTCCGCTCTAACCTCTTTCCCCCTAAGTGCTGAGAGGAAAAGGGCTATGGCTAGGATTATCATGGAGGAGAGGAAGGCAGCTCTCATCCCTACCAAGAAACCAGCTGCTATCCTCCCTATCACATTGCTTGTTCCCATGAAGATTCTGAAGGCAAGTTCCCTGGGCATGGAGAGGGATGAAACGCCTATTGCCATGACATAGCTCAGTAGCATCCCAATATTTCCCAAAGTCCTCTGTATTCCGCTAGCTCCTCCATAGTATCCTCTGGAGGCGTTTGCCATAATTGCGCTGTTGTTGGCTGGATAGAAGAGCGCTGAGCCTATCCCTCCTATCAGCGTCCCGAGGACGATGAGAGAGAGGGGTGTCGATGGGGAGAGTGTTGCAATATAGATTGCTACGCTGAACATCATCATACCTATCCCCAAGGTAGCGGGAAGCCTCGAACCTATCCTATCCGAGAGCCTGCCCGAGAAGGGAGAGATTAGGCTCGCAGAAAGATACCCTGGAACCAGGAGGAGAGATGTCTGGAACGGACTCAGCCCTCTGATCCCCTGAAGGTACATGGTCAGAACAAAGGAAATCGAGATATACCCCATGCTCTGGAAGAAGGAAGCTAGAATTGAGGCAGTTAGTAGTTTGTTTCTGAAGGCCTTTATGTCTATTATAGCCATTTCCTGCTTCGGCTCTACAAAAACCATCATGATAGCGAAGATTGCGATCCCTCCAAGTATCATTGCAGCGCTTGCATCGTTCAGTCCCGATCCGGCGATTTCCATACTGCCGAGAGATATGAGGATCAGGGAAGCACCAAGCATAATAGTACCGAGGATGTCGAACTTCCTCCTAGCCGTTTCCCAGGTCTTTAGGTACTTGATCCCAAGAGAGAGGGCGATCAACCCTATTGGGACGTTTATATAGAAAATGTATCTCCAGCCGAGGGCAGTCGTCATGAATCCTCCCAGCACTATACCTAGGGTGGAACCGATATTCCATCCGATGGAAGTGTAGCCGAAAGCCCTTCCCCTCAAGTTCGGTGGGTAGTGATCCGCGATCACCGCCCCGGACGTAGACTGCATCATTGCTCCTCCTAGAGCTTGGATCAGCCTGAAAAGCAAGAGAACATTTATGTTGGGAGATGCCCCGCAGAGAGCCGAGCCGAGCGTGAAGAGCAGAAAGCCGAGATTGTAGACATTCGATCTCCCTAAGTTGTCTCCCAGCCTCCCCAGCTGAGCGCTGAGGGTAGAAATAACGAGGATGTAGCCCATTATGAGCCACCCTGCCATCTCCAGGTTCGTGTGAAGCTCTTCAGTTATGGTCGGTATCGCTAAAATCACTATAGTGCTGTCTATAGCTGACATCATCACACCTAGGAAAACGACAAGCATCACCAGCTCTCTTCTTGTCCCCGTCTCCACTGCGGACACCTGCATTCTCTTTAATTTAGAATCTTTCGAGCTATTCTACTCAAGCTATTAATATTTTCCATGTAGTTAATTTATTATGGAGAGCTTTACGCTTGGAAGTGAAGAGCAGATGACCAGGCTACCTCTTCTCGCTTCTGGAAAGCTTGGAGCTGACTATGAGCTATTGTTCGCATATTGGGAGATAGCCAAGGAAGAGGGAAAGGGAGGGGAAAAGGATGTAGTTCTGAGAAAGGAGGACTTGGAGATGGTCGAAGAGCTCGCTTCGAGAAAGGGCAAGATAATGCTGGAGGAAATAGTCTCCGCCTCGCTCCCCATAGTGCTCAAGCGGATAGATCCTCAAATTGCCAAGAAGGCATATGAGAGGGTACATGGAGTCGAGGTTCCCCAAGACTTTGCCGCCATAGCTATAGCAAAGGTGATAGTCCTTTGGATCGTTGAAGCTCTGGAAATTGAGGGAAAGTTGAACTTGTAGGTACTGCAGAGCAAATATGAGGGTTGATTTGCTATTCGCAACAGGTTTTTTAACCTAGTTGGAAAAGCTAGAAATTGTGGGTGGAGAGGGCCGGTAGCTCAGCTGGAAGAGCGCTGCCCTCGCACGGCAGAGGTCCCGGG
>POCB01000184.1 GCA_002899805.1 Fervidicoccus sp. | reverse complement strand
CTAATAGGAACGCAGTAGAGAGGATGATGGAAGCGGATCCTTATCTCGTGGATACGAAGCTAGCAAAGGACGCCATCCCTAATTTCAGGGATGACTTGCTATTGCATGCTGGACCTCCACTGACCTGGGAAAAGGCTTCTGGCCCTATGAAGGGGGCCATAATAGGGGCCCTCATATATGAGGGGAAAGCGAAGAACGAAGAGGAAGCGATCAAGCTCGTTGAGAGGGGAGAGGTAGTTCTGAAGCCCAATCACGAATTCAGCGCTGTGGGACCGATGGCGGGAGTGATCTCTCCCAACATGCCGGTCTACATAATCGAGGACAAGAAGTTTGGGATGAGGTCATTCAGCAACTACAATGAGGGGATAGGCAAGGTTCTGAGGTATGGTGCTTATGATAGCGAGGTCATAAACCGCTTGAAATGGATGAGAGAGGAGCTCTACCCAGCAATGAAGGCAGCCCTCGACGAGGCTAGGAAAGACAAGGGAGGCATAAACTTCAAGGCAATAATACAGCAGGCACTCCACATGGGGGATGAGTGCCACAACAGGTATGTCGCTGCGACGAGCAAGTTCATGAACGAGATAGCCCTCTACCTCGTGAAAGCAGATCTCTCGAAGGATGTGTTCTCCCGAGTTTGGGACTTCATGAAGAACAACAACTTCTTCACGCTGAACATAGGTATGGCCTCAGCGAAGGCGATGACTCTGGCAGCTCATAACATAAAGTACAGCACCATTGTCACAGTGCTCACAAGGAACGGGACGGAGGCGGGGATATGGGTTAGCGGCTTGGGGAACAGGTGGTTTACAGCCCCAGCTCCAGTGCCAAAGGGAGTATTCTTCCCAGGGTTCACTCAGGATGATGCGAATCCAGACCTGGGAGACAGCGCAATAACTGAGACTGCTGGCTTCGGCGGTTTCGCAATGGCCGCAGCCCCAGCAGTTGTGAGCTGGGTAGGAGGATCTGTGGAGTTCGCGGTAGAAAACACGAAGAACATGTATAACATAACTTATGCGAAGCATAAGTACTTCACAATCCCCTATCTGGGATTCCAGGGAACTCCCACGGGAGTAGATATAAGATACGTGGTGAAGACCGGAATAACTCCCACGATAAACACTGGAATAGCTCACAAGAAGGCTGGAGTAGGGCAGGTTGGAGCAGGCATAGTGAAGTTCCCCTTCGAGCTATTCAAGGACGCATTCAAGGCATTTGTGGAACAGTATGGAGCGTAAAGAAGGTAATGCGGAAGAGAACAGTAAGTTCCACTAGCTATGGCTCAGTTGTAACTTTTTTTTCGGAATCATATTTCAAGGTAGAACATGTTTTTAAAACAACTGCCTACTTGAGGAGCTTGAAGGATGACTCTCTCATTCTGATTTCATCACACAGATGGAGATCCCCGTTCACTGTGAACATAGTGGAGGAGAATGCGGGAGAAATCGTTTCCCCGGGGGAGATCCTCTCGCTCGAGGATGGGAAGATCGAAGGGAGCACTTCAACGATAGATCTGACTTCCTCCGAGCTTTACGAGCAGAGAATCCCCCCTATAAACGGGGATGGCCTGAGCAGAGAGAGAATAAACATGCTTAGTGCACAGTTCAGAGTTCTGAGCACAGCATGGGAAGGGGTTCTTGGTTCGGTAGTTCTGAATAGGATTTGCAGAAACAGAGATAGGATATTCTCAGAAGAAACTCTCAGAGAATTGGTTGGAGCAGGAGGGGGCTTCACTCCATCCGGCGATGACTTCTTGGTAGGGCTTCTATCTTCCCTCACGATCGCTGAGGAGAAGCTAGGTATCAAGATCCACCTCCCAATTGAGGACAGCTATCTCTTTGGAAGGACCAGTTGGGCGAGCGCTCAATATATAAAATATGCTAGAATGGGGCTATACGATGAGCTGGTTCTCGAGAATGCAGTATCGATATTCAGGGGGGATCCGGAGACAGAGGATCTCTTTCTCCTCCTCGGAGGGGGCATGAGAGCGGCTTGTATATATGGCTAGGCCTTATAAGTGGATATTCACTAATAAAATATAATGAGCCTGTGGCTCTAAAATACGTGTGTGGGTGAGGAATTTGGCAATTGAATATCCGAGCGACCCAGCCTTCATGAGGTGGGTTTTAGAGAGGCTGGAGAAGGGGAAGCTCGTAGCTATGATAGAGATAACGAAGAAGGCTGGCTCCGCCCCTAGAGGGCCTGGAACGAAGATGTTCGTTGACGAGGACGGGAATACTTTTGGAACGATAGGGGGCGGGGACTTCGAGAGGAAGGTCGTCGAAGAGGCAAAAAAAGCCATCGAAGCTAGAAAGCCCATGGAGAGAAAAGTCGCAATGTTCAGAGAGAACCTATATGAAGATGTTATAGCCACAGAACAGTTGTGCGGAGGTGTGGTGACTGTGTTCATAGATGTGCTGAAGCCCCTGCAGAGGCTTGTTCTCATAGGTGCGGGGCATGTAGCAAGGCCTCTGGCTAAGCTTGGAAAGATGCTAAATTATAGAGTTATAGTCGTAGACAATTTCCCCCAATATGCTAACAAGGATAAGATACCGGAGGCGGATGAGATCTACGCATCGAGCGACATAATCTCTGAGCTCGACAAGATAAAGTTGGATAAGAACGACTTCGTCGTTATAGTACACGGGGATGGTGCCCTGGAGGCTGAGGTCCTGAAGAAGATATTCAGGGGAAACGTCTTCCCCAGGTATCTGGGACTGCTCGCAGGAGGGGGTAAGCTCGCATACATATTGAAAGCTCTACTGGAGAGTGGGATCGATCCGAACGTTATAAGGAACAAGCTCATTTCCCCCATTGGTCTCTCAGTTGGGAGCGAGACCCCCGAGGAGATAGCGATAGCTGTGATGGCCGAGATCCTGAAGATTGACAGGGGGACTCAGGGGGTCCATGAGAACAGGGTCCCGGAGATACTCGATCAGCTCCTCAAAGGAGGAGGAAAGGATGAACAGAAGTAAGTTCGCAGTGATAATCCTCGCTGGGGGTCTCTCGACCAGGTTTCCCGGAAATAAAATGCTCCATTTGGTTGGAGGAAAGCCTCTCATAGTGCACACAGTGGAGAAATTCATTTCAGCTGGCATGGATAAGATAGTAGTCGTGCTTGGGAAGGATGCCCCTAGGGTCTTCGAGGCCCTGGCCAGTGGAATAAGTGGGGAAGAGCTCTCTAAGCTTTTCTTCACGTTCAACTTGAACTATGCTGCTGGTGGAATGAGCAGCTCCATAAAGACGGGGATGAAGATAGTTCTTCCGGATGAAAACGTTGTGATACACCCTGCAGATGTTCCATTTCTGAAGCCATCGTCGATCGAAAAAGTGGTTCAGTCCCATGTTTCCAGCGACCTCCCAATAACCGTCGCATGTTACAATGGAAGGCATGCCCATCCGATACTCTTCAAACCTGAAATGCGCGAAGAGCTCATGGGGATAACAGAGGAAGGGAGGGGATTGAAGAGTATTGTGGGAAAGTACAGGGACAAGATCCTGTGCGTGGAGACGGGCGATCCAGGTACTCTGAGAGATATAGATACGCCAGAAGATCTTGAAAGCGCGCTGAAAAGCTTCGGTAGTGAAATGGGGCAGTAAAAAAATTTAAAAGAAGATCAGAGTTCTATCTCGAGCTTTGACGGTGGTCTGAGCTCGTAGCTCTTCTTGAGGAGGTCCTCTGGGACTGGTCTCGTTCCGAAGAAGGGCTTCAGCTCCTCCCTCTTCTTGTGAAGATTGAACCAGTCATCAGCTGTCATGTAGAACACTGGAGATCCTCCGAGCTCATGCTGAACCTCTGGGTAGGGCTTCATGAAGTGTCTGAAGTACATCCCGAGCCTGAAGCCGAATGGGCTCTCGAATGTCGCCCACCACTCCTTGACTCCCAGCACCTCGAAAGCGTACTCCGCCTTCGCAGCATATCCAGCAGTTCCTATTCCTCCTAGCCTCTTGAAAGTGATGCTGTGCAGGCTCACAGCAACGTCCTTGTTCATCAATCTAGCGTTCCACACTCCTATGAGCTCGCCATCGTGTACTCCTACGATGACATATTCATCTTTGTACCTGGCCTGGGTCCAAGCTAGAACTTCAGCATAGGTTCTCGCAGCGACTATGTGATAGAGGTCCTTGTCGTACTGCGGATCAATGAGCTTCTTCAGGGTTTCGAGAATGATTGGGGCTTCCTCTTTCTTAGCTAGCCTGAAGACTATCTTCTCTCCCTGCCTTGTAGTATAGAGCTTTGGAACATATTCCTTGCCGGCGACCAAGTCCTCTGAGGAGTGGAGAAAAGCTTCGAGAATCTCTACTTTGAATGGTATCTCGTTGACCGATATTGGAACAGGTGGTTTGACCATGATAGATCACAACTGAGATATCTGAGTAGAAGGTTAATAAATTTTTTAACGTTAATAAAATTCAAAAAATGCCCAGCTTCTTCTTTGCTTCTCTCATCCCAACTTCCAGAGCCTTCATGTTCATATCTGCGAACCTCCTCGATATGATCCTCCTGACCGCTGAAACAACCGACTCATACTTGAGCGGAAAGCTTTCCAGGGCTAGCGCTGCCCCAAGCATGATGGAGTTCTGAGCAATTATGCTCCCAACTTCCTCAGCCATCTTCCTGGAATCTAGCTCTATGATTTTCAATCCGAATTCCTTCAGGGCTAGCTCTCTGATTTTTTCGAGAGGTGGATAATTGAAGAGGCCCATGGATACTTGAGGGGGCTCTATAGGGTTCGTGCTCAGTAGGAGTGTTGACCCCTTCTTCATGTAGTGAAGATGTCTGAGGGACTCCGCGGGCTCAAGGGCTATCAGGAGATCTCCTCTTCCCATTGGGATGAGCCCCCCATAAACTTCGTCTCCGAGCCTGACGTGGGAGAACAGGCTTCCAAACCTCTGGCTCAGACCGTGTATCTCACCTATCCTGACTTTTATTCCCTCCTCCAGAGCTGCTTCCCCGATTATCCTTGCTATCGTGAGAACTCCCTGTCCTCCTATGCCCGCTATTATTATGTTGTACTCCATCATTTCTTCACCTCTATAGCATCATATGGGCAAACCTGGGCGCAGCCTCCGCAGCCCCAGCACATCTCCTCATCTATGTATGCCTTCTTCTTTTCTCTGTCCCACCTTATCGCTGGGCAGCCGTAGGCATTTATGCAAACCTTGCATCCAGTGCACTTGCTCTCGTCCACTCTGTAGATGTCCCAGCTCTCGCCTTTCCTCCTCTTCTCTGAGACCACCTTGAGGGCGCAGTCCCTCCTCGCAACTATGACTCTGACTCCCCTCATAGAGAGAGCATTCTTGAGAGCGTTTTCCAGTGCCTTGATATCGTATGGATCGACTACTTCGACGTAGTCAGCGCCCATAGATTTGGCGACTTCCTCTATGGATATCCTCTTTCCCCTCATACCCTCTGGACTCCCGGGGTTTGGTTGGTGCCCAGTCATTGCCGTCGTTCCGTTGTCGAGGATGACTAGGATGAAGTCGGAGCCGTTTGATACGGCGTTGGCCAGAGCTGGGAGACCCGTGTGGAAGAACGTTGAGTCACCGATCGTAGCTACAACATACCTTCCCTCTCCCTTCCCAGCTATGGAGATGCCGTGAGCTATGGATATCGAGGCGCCCATATCGACGGTGGTGTCTACAGTCTTCAGTGGAGGGAAGTAGCCCAGAGTGTAGCATCCGATGTCACTGGGGAAAATGGATCTGGGGGTTGCTGCCTTCCTAATAGCATAGAAGGTATTTCTGTGGGGACACGCTGGACAGAGGGTTGGAGGAACGGGGGGAGCTAGTGAAGATGCCTCCTTCCCCCTCTTCTCGAGGTCTTCTAGGTTGAGCGGAAGATCGACCTTGAGGAATGCCGAAAGCGAGCGGGCGACCTTTTCCGGAGTGAGCTCGAAGTCCCTCGGGACTAGATCCTTCCCATGCACTTTCACACCTATTCCCTTCTCGAATGCTGTGAGCTTGACCTGATCCTCAAGTTGGTTGAATCATTTTTCCAGGAAGAGAGTAAAATTACTAATGATATTTATAAAATAATACAAATATATAATGA
>POCB01000040.1 GCA_002899805.1 Fervidicoccus sp. | reverse complement strand
AGGGTTCTTCCAATTCGACCGTTCCGAGGAGATCCCTCCTCATGTCATCCTTCACTCCAGAGCAATTAATGATTTTTACGTTGAGTAAACTACTCCGCCCTCAAGGATGGTATATCTGGTGTTCGAAAATGAGGACTAATATGTTTCCAGCATCTATTCGAGCTCGATATATTTCATTGTTTGGGGAACGGAAGTAGCTGGGGATCTCCTTTACGGATGTGCTCCCTTTCTAAAATAGTTGGCTCATGGCGAGCTTTCATTCCAGTTATCGAGGTCAGCGGCCTCTCACCCACTGTTTAAAAGACCAAATATGGACATATGAAGAGAAGATTTTTTCATATGTCTCCTAACTCGCTTTAGAAAGTGGGGTTTTCGGTTGTAAGGGAGTGTGTACTTCGTACCGATAGAACCTTTTTAAACGCGCTCATGCTTAATTTAATCGAGTTGAGTTGGAGTGTATGGAGCTAGGTTCAGAGCAAAGGAGAAATACATAAAGAAGCAACTCGTTGAAGAGCTTTTAAAATTGAAGAGAAATGAGCTCGAGGAGATTGTTGAATGGTTGTGGGAGGAGTTTGGGATAAAAACAAAACCTAATATGGAAGCTATTAGAAAGGCAATTGTAGAAAACGATGAAGTGACCTCGAGAGAGCTTGCAATAGAAGTGCTGAGAAGCGGAGGATACGTAAATGAAGAGCTGTGGTTCACTCCAGATGAAGGAAATATGCGAGACAATAAGTAAGCTTGATTCGATATCGGGCACGAGCAGCTCCTCCAACCCAGCCATTCTATTCTCTATACTTTATCTAGTCTCTAAGGATCCAAAGAAAGGGAGAATCCAAATTTCAAGACTACTTGCAACATCTGAACAGATAGTGAGGAACGCGATAAGAAGGCTCTCTGAATTAGAGTTCTTAACGAGTAACGGTAGAGTGAAGAATGTGAGAACCCCAATAGCTGAAGCAATGAAGTGTCTCTTTGTTCGAAGGTTGATCGCTCATATTGAGACGCTTGGTTGGGAAAATCCGCTGCTAGTAGGATTCTATCTTTCTGATGGTAGGAAACTTAAGATCGGTGAAGTGCTGGAAATAAGGGATGAAATCATAAAATGGGGAGGGAACGCCGCCATTGTCTTCTCAGTCATGGGGAAAACAATTGACGTCCCCGGCATAGAAGTCTTGAGAGAGATAGAAAAGGTCTTGAAAGAAGAGGGCAAAAGGAAAAATAATGGAATATATGCGCTGGTCAGCTCAAAATACGACTACAATGACTTCTTCATTTTCTACGGATTTGTGAAAAAAGTGTGCGAATTACAGAGTCACTCGGAAAACATCGAATTGTAGAAAAGTGCGAAAAGATGCTTAAAAATATAAAAGCATTCTTCAGAAAGAAATGCACGAAATTATTTAAGGAGTCAATCTTTCTGGGTCTCTTGGAAGAAGTCTCGCTTCTCTTATGTTCTTGATTCCCAGCATTTGAGCAACAAGTCTTTCCAGGCCTAGCCCTGAACCTCCATGCGGAGGTGCCCCATATCTGAAGACTTTTATGAAGAAGTTGAAGTTCTCTACTTTGAGCCCCTTTTCTCTTATTTGTTTCTCCAATATATCTGCCCTGTGCTCTCTCTGACTTCCGCTTACGATTTCCATACCCCTGTAAATCAAATCGAAGCTTTTTGTATAATCTGCGTCATTCTCCTTCCTCATCGTATAGAATGGTCTCTTAACCCATGGGTATTCGGTTACGTAGAAGAGCTGCGAACCGTATTCTTTCTCTACGATATCCCCTAGGGCTTTTTCTCCTTCACTATCAATATCATTAGGGTCGGGTTGTTTCACTCCATGCTCATCGAGCAACTTATGGGCTTCTCTGAAGGTAATCCTCGGAACGTCTTTGGGAGAGTCTAACCTGATCTTGAAATATTGCTCGATTTCTTTTCCGAACCTTTGTGATACAGCTTGAATGGTATGTATAACAGCCTTTTCAACCATCTTCATAACATCTTCATGATCCTCTATGAATCCCATTTCTATGTCTACAGATTCGTACTCTGTAAGATGCCTGTTTGTATGATGCTTCTCAGCCCTGTATACCGGACCAACTTCGAAGACTCTCTCGAAACCTGCTACGACCATCATCTGCTTGTAAAGCTGTGGGCTCTGGGCCAAATACGCATACCTATCGAAATATACAACGGGAAAGACTTCAGCCCCTCCTTCTGTTGCCTCTGCTACTATCTTTGGAGTGAATACTTCGATGAATCCATTGTTCCTGTAGAAGTCCCTCATAGCATTTATCGCGGCATCGGTGATCTCGAAAATGAGCCTATTCCTTGTAGCCCTCAAATCCAGGAATCTCCAGTCCAGCCTAGTAGCAAGGTTCGTTTTTTCCCAATCTTCAGGATCTATCGGGACTGGCTTCTCTGACCTAGATATGACTTCCATCGCTTCGATGTTGATTTCCTTCCCTCCCAGGGAAGATTTGCTTTCCTTCAGAGTCCCCTTTATTGCCACGACATCTTCTGAGCCTAGATCTTTGGCAAGGTTGTACCCTTCTTGGTTCTGATCTTTCTTGACAACGCACTGGATCAATCCTGTTCTGTCCCTCAAAACGATGAACGCAACTCCACCTACTATCCTGATTGAGTGAATCCAACCGGCTACTACAGCTTTTTCTCCCTGAGCCTTCTTGAATGCGTCTGCGATGAAAATCCTTTCCTTTAGTGAAATTTTCATGGTTACATCACTTTCTCAAAGTTCCGGCATATGTATCTTTAAGTTTCATTGACGATAGGCTAAAAAGTTTTTACTCCAGGGCTATAATCCTCATGGAATTGAGAGGCTCTCTTTTTAAAATCCTTTATATTTTTAATCTCCCCCGCAGTGAATATAGAAAGAAGCAATTGAGCTCGTCAGAAGATGAGATTTCTAGCTGCCATGAATGTTTAGCAAATGAGGCAAGTAAGTCGAATCAATGTTGGGAGATAATAAATTTCTAAATGGTTCTGATTAGTTTATAAAGCAATTTTGGAGATTATATTAGATTAGGGTTGTGAAAAACTTGCTAACAATAATAGAAAAAGGTAATTTGGGAGCACTTAAAGGAAAAACTTTGATAATAGGCTTCCCGGGAATGGCTTTCGTAGGAAAGGCCACTGCCGATATACTTATCAATAAACTCTCGCTGGAGGAAGTAGCAGGAATATATTCATACGATGCACCTTCATCGGTGATAGTAAACGAAGGGATAATGGAAGTCCCATCAATAAGAATTTATGGGAAAAATGGCTTAGAACTCGCAGTATTGACAGCAACCTATCAGCCTCAATCCGAAGAAGCGCAAAATAGACTTGCCCATGAGCTCAGCAGAAAACTCTCGGAAATGGGAGTCAGAAAGATAATAGCCGCTGCTGCTTACGTATCTCCAGAAGCACCAGAAAAGAGGAGGGTATTCGTTGCGGCCACGCAAAAGCGTTTGGTAGAGGAGATGGTAGAGCACGGCTGTATCCCAATGGATGGGGGAATTTCGGGGTTGAATGGTCTTTTGCCAGGTTTAGCAGAAATTTATGGAATGGAAGGGGTCGCTCTACTTGGAGAGACTGGAGAGATATTTGTAGCAGGAGGAATGGTAGATTACCTTTCAGTGTCCGAAGTACTCAAGGTTATATCGTCTTACTTAAAAATTGACATTCAAATCGATGACATAATAAGTAGAGCAAAGGAAATCGAAGAGAGTATGAAAAGGGCAATAGCAAGGAGTGCCTCAATGGAAGAAGAGAAGAGAGAGAAAGAACCATCTACACATATGTAAAATTTCTGACGAAGGTCTGAGGGTTTGTCGGTCATTAGAAAAGCGTTAAGGAGACCTATCGATATATCTACTTTGTTGGACCAAACAGACGTGAAGCTTGTGGACGGTAATAAAGTGGCCGTTAAGCATTACACAAAACCCAGTGGCTTGATAAAATGGCTCATTTTGAATTTCCCACCGATCCCATTTTATTATCCCCTTACTCTCGATCCGGAGGAGAGAATGAAGAGGGAGATAGCCTTCTTCAATATTGAAATAGAGGGAGTTTTTCGACCCAAAATCTACAAAATAAACTGGGAAAAAATTTTCATGGAAAGAGAGTACATCGAAGGAAGAGAGATCTCTCTCGAATCTATAGAGGATATTGAAGCTCTTGGAAGGACCATCTCTAAAATACATTCAGCAGGTTTCTGCTTGGGCGACACGAAGCCCGAGAACTTCATCGTTTCCAATGAAAAAGTCTATGTAATAGATGCCGAACAGAGCCTGGAAAGATGCCCAAAGAAGAAATACATTGGGTGGGATATTATGCTGACGGCGCTCTTCATATTCTGGTCCAATCCATTAGCAACTCCCCAGGAATATTCTTCAAAGTTCTCAACATTCCTCCAGGGCTACAGGGATGAAGGTGGAGATTTGAGCTGGGAGATTTTGAAAGAAGCACATCCTTTGATATTGCTGATTCCTCCCAGGCTGGTAATGATCATCAAGAGTCTGGTTGAATAGGGATTCCTCTATTTTTTTCTTCCTCTGGAAATCAGCATATATAGATAAACAGCAGAAGCCGTATTTACTACAAGCGAATAGCCTATAGCTGTTACCGGATGAAGTGTGTACAGGACAGCATAGAAAACTGCGCCTATCCCAAAAGCTAAAGCTTGTGCGACCGCATATGCTCCAAAACCTCCAACATAGTCTCCTTGAGAAAGCTCTGAGATGGTTGCTCTGAAAACAGATTCGAAATATCCCATTACAATTCCCCATATTGCTGCTCCTATCCCATACCAAATAATATTGAGTCCGTTTCCGAGAAAGAGCAATGTAGAAATAAAGCTGAGGGGGGGAACTATTAGGTAGATGTATAGCTTAGCTCTATCGTATAAGTATCCTAAAAGCAGGGCTCCGATTGCATCTGTTACCATAGCGATCATGTAGAGCAAAGCAGCGATCTCTCCTCCCCCTCCAAGCTTCACTATGTTATATGATACGATGCTCCATGGAATCAAGGCAGCAGATATCATGCTGAAAAGGAATATATAGCTCTTCAGAGGCCCTCCTACTTTCCTAATCGTTATTCCTCTAATTGTGTCTAGGCTGGAAAGTTTGGGATACGTTATAAATGATGCTAGAACCAGAGCTATTGAGATCGATGCCGGAATGGCGAGGAATTTGAAGCCAGCAGAATAACCTCCCCGCCCGGAAAGAAAATATGCTATGATGAGAGGTCCGGAGATTGCTCCCAGCTGATCTAGGAACTCATGGAGGCCGAATCCCCTTCCTCTTCCGATTTCTTCCACAACTTCAGATAAGATAACATCGCGAGAGGGGTTTCTGAGGCCTTTTCCGATCCTTTCAGTGAGCAAGAGAACGAAAGCTATTTCCCAGTTCCCTGTGAACGCTAGAACTGGGATAACAGCTAAATTGAGAACATATCCAAATATCACAGTAGTCCATATTACTTTGTCATTTCTGAACCTGGTTATTACTCCACCTGTTATGGCTCTTGCGGCATATGAGATGAGCTCTCCAGTTCCAAGCAGCCCAGCGAAAAGGGCTGGAGCGCTCAAGTACTCGAGATATGCTCCTCCTACGGATCTCGCTCCCTCATAAGTCATATCAGCAAACAGACTGACAAGGCTGAGTAGAAGGAAGACGATTATTTTTCTGCTAATTTTCAATTTTCAATCGCCCCAATCGCATTATTTTTTACATGATAGCCCGAACTACTTTTCTCTTAATGGAAATTTAGCCCTTTGGAAAGGCTTATAGGTTCTCCCCATCCGTTCTGGTTCACATCTTTCATTCGAAGATTTATATGAGTTGTCAGTGAACCCCTCATCTGAATGAGGTTTTTTCTATATTCAAAACGCTTTTATATCTTTTTGGAGAGTCTAGAAAGTCGGGCCCAGGGCTAACCTTCATTCCTGTTATCGAGGTCAGCGCTCCTTCATTGTCCACTGTTTAACCACCTGAAAGTAAGATATTCAAGAAAAGAAAAAATTTTTCATCCTTGCCCTTTGGAGCTAGGTTTTGTTTTTTGCTTTGAGAAACTTGTGAACCTCGAG
>POCB01000010.1 GCA_002899805.1 Fervidicoccus sp. | reverse complement strand
TCATAATCGCGGTGAATTACGCTAATTTCGTTTCCTATGGCATTCCTGTTCTGGTCAATGATATAGTAGCACTCATCTCCTTTGCAACGATTTTAATTTTATCCCATTTGGGACTGATGGGGAGGGGGGATTCCTTCATAATTTCATTCATATTTCTTCTCAATCCATATCCGATATTCTTCGTAGGAATACCCATATTTCCGGGATTCGCCATCACCATGCTTTCATTTCTCTATCCCCTTTACATCATATTTCGAAATGTATATGTAAATGCGAAGAACATCGAGATATTCAAAAATCTGACCGAGAGGAGCGGAAAAATATCTAAGCTCTATTACTTCTTATTCGGAGAGACGATGAGGAAAGAAGAGTTCGAAAAAAAGAAGTTCTACTTTCCCCTCGTCTCCTCTGGAATGAAGAGGCTTCATGCTAACATGGAACTAGATCCCCTCTCTCCAGAAAAATACAAAATAGAGGGAAAATATCTGATAGCAAGCTTCGGAATACCAATGGCATTTGCAATATTCATAGGTTACATTCTGTTCCTCGTTTCATTACTGCTGGGCTTTTCCAGACCCTTTTTCTGATCCCTTCCACTTAGCTTCTGTCTCCATCTGCTCTCTCTTCATTATTTCTTCCAAGTTGTCAGTTCCATACCTCGCCATAAGATCCTCTCTCGTCGAGAACTCCAGTTCCATCGCTCTCCATCTGCTCATTCCAACGATCTCATTGAACTCGCTCCAGCTGACTCCCATTGATGCCAGCTTCTTCAGATCTCGAGTCTCCTTGAATGTTTTAAGTGCTTCCATTATCGCTTTAGTTGCAGGATATAGTGCTATCATGGGCACAGAGAGATACTTCACTCCGGCTTCCTCGAGTTGTTCCAACGTAAACGGAGGAGTTCTTCCACCAGGTATTATATTGAGGGCTATAGGTGCCGGAATGCTCTTTACAATCTGCTTCAACTCTTCTATCGATTGAGGTGCTTCAACATATACATAATCAGCTCCAGCTTCAGCATAAGCTTTTCCTCTTTCAATGACAGCTTCAAAACCTGCTACGCTCCTCGCATCAGTCCTCGCTCCAATCACAAGTTCAGGATCTATCTCATTCTTAGCTCTTATTGCTGCCTTTATCTTTTGCACCATTTCGTCTTTAGGTATTATTTGCTTCCCAGCCATATGTCCACATCTCTTCGGCCAAACCTGATCTTCTATTCTTATCCCACCTGCCCCAACCAGCGCGAAATTATAAACAGCCCAATAGACGTTCAGAGCGTTGCCATAGCCTGTGTCAGCATCTACATCAACTGGTCTAGAAACAGCTGCTATAATTGATCTCACTCTTTCCAACATCTCTCCGTAGCTTACCAAACCTATATCAGGTTGACCTATGAGGCTCGCAGCAATCCCATAACCTGTTGTTCCGATGACTTCAAAGCCGGCTTTTTCTATCAATATCGCTGATAGGGCATCATAGGCGCAAGGTCTCAGGAGAAGACCGGGCCTTTCCAATGCTTCCCTGAACATCTTCCCTTTCGTTTTCGTACCCATACTACTCTCCTCTTTTAGCTTTAGAGATGAAGGCCTCTCTTGCTTTCTCCCATTCTTCCTTCAAGTTGGGGTTTTCAATCCAGCTCAGTACATAGTCTCCGTACTGCTTTGTCGTTGCACCTCCCGGCCTTCCAGTCACTACTATCTTCCTTTCGTAAATGCTACACATATCCAGTGCCATCTCCAGTATGTCAGCTTTGTCATTAAAGCCAATATGTCTCAGCATCAGAACAGAAGCTCTCAGTATGCTCTCTGGATCTGCATAGATAGCTCTACCTTCTTTTACCATTCTCGGAGCTGTGCCATGGATTGCTTCGAACATCGCGTACCTCGCTCCAATATTCGCGCTTCCTGCCGTGCCAACGCCACCTTGAAGTTGAGCGGCTTCATCTGTTAGAATATCCCCATACAAGTTTGGAGATACTATGACCTTGAAATCGCTCCTCCTCTCAGGGTCGAGAAGCTTCGCAGAGAAGATATCTATGAACCAATGGTCCCACTTGACTTCTGGATATTCCTTTGCTACTCTCTCTGCTACTCTATAGAACCTGCCATCTGTCTTCTTGACAACGTTAGCCTTCGTCACGACCGATACTCTATTGAGCCCGGTCTTCTTCGCATAATCGAAGGCCATTCTGATTATCCTTTCGCTCCCTGCTTCAGTTATCACTTTAAAGTCTATGGAAACATCTCCAATATCTAGTCCCATACTGCCAAGAATGTATTCTCCCTCAGTATTCTCCCTGAAGAATGTCCAGTCTATGTTGAGTAGGGGGTTTTTCACGGGTCTGACGTTTGCGAAGAGATCCAACTCTCTCCTGAGTGCTACATTGGCGCTCTCGATATTTGGATACGGGTCACCTGGTGAGGGTGTATGGGTAGGACCTTTTAGGAAAACATGCGTCTTCTTTATTTCTTCTAGAACTTCATCGGGCACAGCCTTCATGACTCTGACTCTATTCTCAATGGTCAAACCTTCTATTTCCTTGAAAACAACATCGCCTTTTCTTATCTCTTCTTCGAGTAGGTGTTTCAGAATTCTCTCTGCCTCACTAACGATAATCGGTCCTATCCCATCTCCTCCTGCTACTCCAATTACTATTGGTCTGATCTTCGAAAAGTCCATTGGAGTTAGGGAGGATTTTATCCTCTCTGCCCTTTCTATCTGTTCTTCCAATATATTTCCAAAATATTCCTTTGCTCTTTCTATTTCTTCCTTTCTGATCATTTCATACACCTCTCAATAAATTCATGTTTTTATTAAGAAAAACGTGTTCTTATCCACGGGAGAAGACCTCCCGCAAGAACAATTTCCCTCTCTCTTTCAGAGAGGTCATGTATCAATGGTATCATCTTTCCTTTTTCTAGTATAATGGCATTGAGCTCTTCTTTCTCGAGAGTCCCAAACTCTATCTTCACCCTATCTCCCTTTTCTATAGCTTGATAATCCGTTGTATTTTTGAAGGTCAATGGAACAACACCGAAGTTTATCAGATTCGATCTATGTATTCTAGCGAACGATTTAGCCAAAACTGCTCTTATCCCCAGATATCTTGGCACTATAGCAGCATGCTCCCTGCTCGAACCTTGGCCATAATTCTCCCCGCCAACTATTATACCGCCTCCCTTTTCTTTAGCTCTATCATGGAAAGCTGGGTCGATTCTGTGAAATATGAACTTGGAAATCTTTTCTATATTGCTCCTCAAGGGGAGTACGTTCGCTCCTGCTGGGAGTATATCGTCTGTTGTTACATTATCCGATAGCTTGATCAGAACTTCTCCTTCAATTGTTTTTGGCAACGGATCGAATTTGGGAAGGGGTTTTATGTTAGGTCCCCTCCTCACAGTAACTTCAGAAGCCTTGTCTGGAGGTAGCGGTGGAATTATCATGCTATCATCTATGATGAACTTTTCGGGAAGCCTGACTTCTGGCATTTTTCCAAGCTTTCTCGGATCTGTGAGTCTACCAAAAATAGCAGTAGCAACAGCTGTTTCAGGACTTGCGAGTATTACGCCAGCATCCTCTGTTCCACTCCTACCTTTGAAATTTCTGTTATACGTTCTGACACTAAAGGATCCTGAAGGAGGAGCCCCTCCCATACCAATGCAAGGACCACATGCGTTCTCTAAGATCCTAGCTCCGGCTTCGATTAGGTATTTGAATTCTCCACTCTCTATGAGGTTGAGCACTACTTGTCTCGACCCAGGGTTAATAAGTAAGGATGTATTTTTTGAGATCTTCTTCCCTTTCAAAGCGTTTGCCACAAGCTTCATATCCCTGAGCGAAGAGTTAGTACAGGAGCCAATAGCTACCTGAGCTACATCGAGGCCCTCGACTTCAGAAACTGGTTTGACATTATCAGGAGAATGAGGCATAGCTACAAGAGGCTCGAGTTGGCCCAGATCTATTTCCATCTCTTCATCATAATGAGCATCTTGGTCGGGCAGAATTGGTATCCATTGCTCTTCTCTTCCCTGGGCTCTAAGCCACATCTTTGTTATATCGTCGCTAGGAAATATACTAGTGGTTGCTCCACTTTCTACCATCATGTTTGTAATCGTCGCTCTCTCCGGGACGCTCAGATATTTTATCCCTTCGCCAACAAATTCAAATGCTTTCCCAACTCCTCCTTTTACTGTCAGTCTTTTCAACATCTCGAGAGCTATATCTTTAGCTGAGACCCACTCTCTCAGCTTTCCCTTCAGCTCGACTTTCACTAATTTCGGATATTTGAATGTATAAGGGGCTCCAGCCATTGCGGCAGCGATTTCCATTCCTCCGGCCCCTATAGCAAGAGAACCAACGCCGCCAGCTGTTGGAGTATGGCTATCAGCACCGAGGAGAGTTTTCCCTGGAGCTGCAAACCTCTCTAGATGTACTTGGTGGCATATTCCATTGCCAGGCCTGGAAAAATACGCCCCATATTTTGCTGCAGCAGTTTGCAGATAAAGGTGGTCATCAGGATTTAGATAATCTATCTGTAGCATATTATGGTCTACGTAACTCACGCTGAGCTCCGTTTTTATTCGGGGAATTCCTATCGCTTCAAATTCCAAAAATGCCATTGTCCCTGTGGCATCCTGCGTAAGGGTTTGATCAATTTTTATCGAAACTTCTTCTCCTGGCTCAGGCTTACCTTCCACAAGGTGTTCCATCAAAATTTTTTCAAAAATACTTTTACCCATGGCTCTTCATCCTGAATTTTTTCTCATTTATATCTTTCTTCTATGCGCTTTCATATAAATTTTTCAAAAAAAGTAACTTATAGTTTTTGACGATATTTCCATAAAAATCAAAAGATAAATTTATTTATCATTAAAAAATAATCAATAGATGGAGATGGAAAAAATGCCTGGTTCGCTGGGAACTCCAGAAATAGTGGCAATATTGATCATCGCACTCCTATTGTTGGGTCCCTCGAAGCTTCCACAACTTGCCAGATCTATAGGTGAAGCACTGAGAGAATTTAGAAAGGCTGCTTCAGGAGCTACCGAAGAAGAAAAGAAGACTGTTTCCATCTTAGCAAACAAACAATCTTTAACTGAAAGTGATAGGCAAATACTTTTAGAAATAGCAAAAAAACTGGGGATCGAGACGAACGGGTTGAGCGATTCGGATATCCTCAAAAAGATCCAAGATAAGGTTGGAAAATAGCCTTCTAATGAAGAAAGGGCTGAATTAGATGATTTTTGATGAAAGCAAAGATCAAGAGGAACAGCCACTGGAAAGGCACCTTGAGGAGCTCTCTGAGCGTCTAAAAAAGATCTTGATTTTTTTTATAGTCATTTGGGTAATTGTCACTTTTGTTCCTGTAGATATTTCCCATTCTTATATTCCACTCGTTGCTGAGCTCTCAAAAGATATGGTTTCTTATGTTTTACCAGAGAACATAACTTGGTACGGTCATACATTCAATGTAACAGTTATATACACATCTCCGTTTGAAGGTTTCAATGTGATCATGTACACTTCGCTCTTATTTGCAGCTATAATTTCCTCCCCATACATAGCATATCAAGTTTACGAATATGTTAAGCCTGCTCTATATCCAGAAGAAAGGGAAAGAATGAAGGGCGTAGCTGTAGCAGGTGTCGGGCTCTTCATCTTCGGTTCTGCTTTAGGATATTTTGGGCTCTCTCCCATAACCATGAAAATAATGTTGATGCTTCAAGCAGCTCCAGCTCCAACCGATAATTTTCTCATAAGTATGACCTATTCGAAACTTCTATCTTTCATAATAGGTCTCACTCTGGCTACGGGGGCTGTATTCGAGATTCCTCTCATCGTTTACTATCTCATAATATACGGAGTAATTGAGCCCGAAAAGCTCAAAGGATACAACAGTAGAGTAATATTCATAATTATTCTCTTTATAGCAGCGGTAATTACTCCAGATCCTTCGGGAATTACAATGTTCATGCTTGCGATACCTTTCTATGCCGTTTTCACTATTGGGGTTCATTTAGCTTCAAAAAAAGTTAAAAATAAAGGCGTCAAAAAACTGGAAAGGGCAGCCGTGATTAGATAGAATCGAATGAGAGAAGATTATAATAAAAAAAGAATTATTTCTGGTTAG